>CAZLPC010000203.1:0-6088 GCA_964561305.1 uncultured Anaerolineae bacterium | reverse complement strand
CTGCTAGCGCCGAGTACGATGCGCCCTTATATGGCTGGCATACACCCGAAAATACCATTGGTCGCCTAAAGGCCTTTCATGGCAATTTTGGGATGCATGTTCGGGCTTATGCCTACATTCTGGCGTATGGCAATCAACTCGATCAAGTAACGCGCTATGCCGTTCTCAACGCTAACTATCTACGTTCACAACTGCATGGAACCTATAACAGCCCCTATAACCGTTTGTGTGGGCATGAATTTGTGATCGAAGGCCGTTGGAAGGATGCGCCCAACATTCACGCGCTGGATATTTCTAAGCGACTACTCGATTATGGCATTCATGCACCCACCAACTACTTTCCGCTGATTGTGCCTGAAGCACTGCTGATTGAACCCACCGAAACCGAAACCAAAGAAACACTCGATCACTTTATTGAGGTGATGAAGAAAATCGCGGAAGAAGCACGTACTAACCCAGAACTATTGCACGATGCCCCGCACAACACCCCTGTAAAACGAGTGGATGAAGTGCGTGCAGCGCGTCAGTTGGTGTTGTGTTGCCAACCCTTGCCCGCCGAGTATCATGAAAATGGCATAGCAAACGTTAGCAGCGCCCCCGAAGCAGTTAGCTAGTTTGTTCAGCAGGTAGTCGTTTTGGGAGTCTCACTACAAAACGGCTACCTTTGCCCACATCGCTCTCTACCGTAATATCACCTTCATGACGCTCGACAATCTCTTTAGTAATGGCCAGCCCCAAACCAGTGCCACTTACTTTACCCTCACTGGCTCTAAAAAACGGAGCAAAAATTTGATCGTGTAGTTCTGGCCCAATACCAATCCCATCATCATCTACATATAACACAACATGATCTGCATAATCGTGTACCGTAACCTGTATGGTTGTATCCTCTTTAGTATAGCTAATTGCGTTAACAACCAAATTCGTAATGACCTGATGGATGCGCTTTTCGTCTGCCCATATTAAAACAGGGCTATCAGGAATGTCTTTAATAAGGCTAACGCGCTTCAATTCAGCGTTTCCATGCTGAAGCTCCATTATATCTTTTATCAAATGCCGCAGATCAAATGTGTGCGGGTTAAGTGGCACTTTATTGTTGTTAAAGCGCGTAATATCCAACAAATCTTCGGCCAACGCAGTCAGGCGTTCGACGGTGCGGTGCATGACGCTAATATGTTCTTCTTGGCGTTCGGGCTGATTGCGTAACAAATACATCCGCGTTACTAAATTACTTAATGGATTGCGTAGCTCGTGCGAGGCGTTGGCCACAAATCGTTCGCGCTGGGCCATCAGGGCTTTTTCTTGGCTAATATCTCGAATCACCATCAGCGCCCATACCAACTGGTGCGTGGTTTCTGAAGATACAACTGTTAGGGTGACGGCACAGTCGCGTTCGAAATCAGTGGCATCGTGCATTACAAACTCGCCGCGCCACGTTTGCTGAACGGGCGTATCGGTTCCATCGGCTTTGGCGACCACATTTAACAATGCCTCAATTGCATCTTTGGGTTTAATAATGCCAATAATGGTTGAGAGAGGTTGCCCAATCAGGCTATCATAGTCTGTTCCTAACAACCGACACAACGAGGCATTTACATAACGAATGCTTAATTCGGTTATATCGGGGAGCCTTTCAAAATAAATGACCCCTTCATCCATAGAAGATACAATTGTTTGTAGTTGCTTGCGTTCGCGGCTTAGTTCTAGGGTGCGATCTTGTACACGCAACTCTAGCTGACTAGCATAGTCTTGCACTTGCTCAAGCAAAATCACATTTTCAAGCGCAATACTCAATTGACGGGTTAAGGTCTCTAGTAGGGGTATATGGTTCTGGTTATAAAAACGCCGAATCGTGGAATCGAGGGTCAGTTTTCCGAAATATTGGCCTTGTACAATAATGGGTGCACCTGCCCAAGATTGAATCCATGCAAAGCGCTCATCTTGCCATTCTTTGTCATCGGCTACCTCTGGCGCGATAATGACCGCACCCGTAGCGATCATTTCACGCATGAATCGGCTAGTTTCAGGGGTATGACGCAGGGTTTTAATAGCATCTTGCACCCCAAACATTTCATAGCCAACACCATAGCCAAAGTATGCCGCTCTATTGTCATCTAAAAACCATATTGCGGCTGCATCATAGGGCACAACCCGCGACACTTGCTCTAAAAACGCTTGTAAAAGTGCCTCGCGGCTCATTGGGCGTGTCAAAACACCCGACACCTCGCGCAGCGTGTCGGATAATTCACGTTGGGCTTTTTCGGCTTCAATTAGGCGTATTTTTTCAATAGCAACCCCAATTTGATTGGCAAACACCATCAGTTGAGCAGTGTCAACATTGGCATAAAAGTGAGGTTGGGTGCTATCGAGGTTTAAGAAACCAATAACTTCTTGACCATTAATAATAGGAGCACACGCATACGACCGCAACCAACCATCGTTGATATCTAACCAATCAGAAGTAGTAGCCGTATCAGCAACAACGATAGGTTGTTGGGTTTGTGCCACATGCCTCAGGTTATCAAACTTATTGAGATAAAAGCGGGTTGTTTGACTAATGGTGCGTACATGCGGTGGTACATTGCCTGCAATCTTTCTTACAGTAGCATAGTTGCGGTCTGTATCAAGCAACATAATATTACAGGCATCGTTGGGGATAACTTCTGTAACATAAAAAAGTACATGTGCAAACAACTCATCTAGTGTAAGGGCACTATTCATGGCAAATGACAGATCGCGCAGCGATTCGCTTAAACGCCGCCGTTGTTGCTCTTCGCGGAAAAGTTGAACACGCTCTAAGATAACCCCCGTCTGCCGAATCAGCATATCGGCCAACACCTCATCTTTTTCATCAAAAGCGTTTAGGCTAGCCGACACAATAGACAGTGTGCCAAACTTGGCTTGATCCACCAACATCGGAACAATTAACATAGAGCCGTTATAGTGGCTTTCCTCGCTAAAAGCTGACACAGCTTGTAAATCAGCAATATTAAGAATTTTTGCCGAGACAGCATTTTGTAAAGTAGAGAGGCTGCGGCTTAGGCTTTGAACCAACGCGGCATTTTGTATGGCTTGACGATCATAGACTTGAACAGGATAGGGTTGTAACTCAGATGTCCCAATGAGATGAATAGCAGCTAGGTTCATTTGTGGGAAGATGCGCGCCACCGCCACAACTAATGTCTCGAACACACGCTCAAAATTGAGCGATTGGCTAAGATGGGTATTGGCATCGTGTAAGGCTTCCATAGAGGCGAGATAGCGTTGCAGGTTTTGCTGGGCCTCTTTGCGTGGGGTCACATCGCGTGCATTAATAATATAGCCCTCAATAATGGGGCTAGATGTTCGATCTATCGCCATTAGTTCAAAAATCAGCAAATGGCCAGCTTTATGCACAATTGGGCACTCGATAGGAACTGCAGACCCTCCTGCCAGCAAATGCCTAAATTGCTCAAGAACAGCTTTGCGGGCAGCAACGTGCACTAGCTCTATTACAGAGCGTTCGGCCAATTCTTCAGCAGCGTAGCCCAATAATCGTTCAAAACTCTCGTTATAAAACCGTAGTGACCCCTTCTGATCAACAATCAAAATAATATCGAGGGCATTATTGATTAAGGCTCGATAGTAGGCTTCGCTGCGACGTAACTCGCGCTCGGCCTGTTTAACCATTGTTACATCGCGGCTTATCGAGACAATACCTTCAAGCGCTCCTGCCGCAGAAATATACGGAAACTTGGTCACTAAAAAAGTAGCTTGTATGCCATCAATTTCTTGTTCAAACTCATAGGTGTAAGAAATCTTACTTTGGATCACACGCTGATCGGTTAAGCTAACCTGTGCATATAAATCTGGTGGTAAAATTTCTCGGTCAATTTGCCCAACAACACGTTCTGGGCGTGTCTTAAAAATACGCGCACTAGATGGGTTAAATAATAAATAGCGTCCTTCAAGGTCTTTGATATAGATTGCGTCGGTGGTGTTTTCTACAATTGCCCGCAACCGTTGTTGATAGTCGCGTAAATCATCATATAAAGTAGCATTATGCAAAGCCAGTGCAGCCAAATCAGTAAATTGAATTAATGCTTCAAGATCATGCTCAGAAAACACCCGCTCATCGGTATGGCCAAGCTGAATAACGCCATAAAATACATCCCTAGCTATCAAGGGCACACCCACCATCGCCTTAATAGACCATGCCTCAAAAAGTGGGTGCCGCCCTTTCCATTCATGATAATTATCAAGGGATATAGGTAAGCGTGTGCGCCACACATAACCTGCTATATCATCTTGAAAACTAAGTGACTGCTCGACCACCGATTCAAAGATACCTATGCCTGCTGCAATCTTTAGGCCATTATTAGCAGGTGTAATAAGGCCGCCATCTGATGTACCAGCAATACCTGCCGCATAGCCCAATAACATTTGCAAAATATTATGACGGTCTTGGGTTTGCATCAGAATAATGGCGGTGTGATGCAACGCTGCCAGATAGTCGTTGCGTTGAAATAAACGTCGTTCTTCACGTTTGCGGCGGCTAATGTCTCGAAGTGCCAAAACCGTAAGCCGATTTTGACGCTGATAAGCCCCTTCAAAATATAAAGATTCTCCACTGGGATGCTGAAGTTCTAGCTCGTTAAACGCTTGCCAAGTCGGTCGTGCACTGGATAACAGTGAAGTAATGGTTGGCACAACCGTTAGTTGCGCGGCGCTGTCGGCATTCATCCGTGCCAATAGTGATTCAGAAACGTCTATAACTTGTTGATGAGAATCAATCACTAAAACACCATCAAATGCAAGTTCTAAAAGCTGGCGTTGGGCTTCTAAATGGGCTTGCAATTGCTGTTGGTGACTGGTTTGATAGGCTGATAACACCCACACCATCAAGACCGTTACCACATTTAAGGCAAAAATGTAGATGAGAGTGAAGCGTAAATCAATGAGATTAGCTTGTGATGTCAGAACAGGGACCATTACAAAGGAAATTAAATTGAGGATGTTATAGAACAACATTTGTTGCCACGACAACAACAAACCCGCTAACAAATTTCCCAATGCCAAATACAACAAAAAACCATTAACAGACTCTGTGTTAGGGTCTATGGCAATGGCAAACAACACCCCGCCAGTAATGGTTAACAATGCGAGCCATGTTGCCAGTTGGATGTTGCCAAATTTCAATAAACCATAGGCGATTCCATTTATTAGCGCAGCCAAAAGTGGAACCGCCAGAAATGACGACACGCCATCTGTAATCAGCGAGAGTCCGGCTAAGATTAGACACATTAAAAGTGCCAACCTCAGCCATCCCTTCAATAGGCGCTGACGAGCAAAGGCACTATCTTGAAGGTGTGAGGGTGACAGACCCCATAAAAACCAAGCCGATCCTGTTGCTGTTTTCATTTCATCCGAGGGACACGGGCTAAAATTGTACTCACAAGTTCATAGTTGCTGGTTCCTAGCCGTTGGGCAACATCTTCGGCGCTTAAACTCGCATCGCCTTGTCGTCCTATCAGCACCACTTCATCGCCAATTTTCACGCTGTCTAAATGGCTCACGTTTATCATGGTCTGATCCATGCTAACACGGCCCACAATTTCGGCAGGTTGCCCCTTTACTAAGACGTGTCCCCATGTGCGCGGGGCCCGCCGAAAACCATCAGCATAACCAACTGGAATAACGGCAATTCGTTCACTAGAACGAGTACGATAGGTGTTGCCATACCCTATGAATGCTCCCTTTGGCAGACGTTTCACTTGGGCGATGGTTGTCTTCCATGTTAAGGCAGGTCGAAAACTCTCTGGTAAGGGAGTATCGAGGCTAGGCTGCAAGCCATGAATAGCGATACCCGCCCGTACCATCGAATACTTGGCTTCTGGATGATTGATCATGGCTGGTGCATTAGAAGCATGAACATATTGAAACTGAAAACCACCAGCCCGCAAGCCATCTAAAACTTGATTAAAGGATTTGATTTGAAGTTGCGTATGCTCGGCATCTGTATCGGCTACCGAAAAGTGGGTGAAGATGCCTTCTACCTCAATATTACTCAGTTTCTTTACGGATCTAAAAAACCCAACCGACTCATCAG
>CAZLPC010000202.1:0-6106 GCA_964561305.1 uncultured Anaerolineae bacterium | reverse complement strand
ATGCCACCTGTTGCAAAAACATGAATACCAGCTTTGTGGGCCAAAATCATCGTGGCAGCTACGGTTGTTGCACCATACAATTTATTGGCAATGGCATAACCAAAATCGCGCCGACTCAGCTTTTCTACGGCTACACTACCATCGGCCAGTTGTTGCAATTGGGCTTGGCTTAGGCCAATGGTGGGCTGCCCTGCAATAAGCGCCAATGTAGCCGGCACGGCCCCATGATCGCGCACAATTTGTTCAAGTGCTTGGGCCAGCTCTAAATTTTGTGGCCACGGCAACCCATGTGAAATCACCGTAGATTCTAGGGCCACAACCGGACGTTTTTCAGTAAGTGCTGCTTGTACTTCAGGAGACATTTGCAACTGGATCATGCCATTTTAATCCTCGATTAGGGGTGGCGCGGCCACCACTGCTAAATTATCAATAGGGCCGCCCAATACCACTGCATCGCGGATGATCCAGCCATAGCCGCCGGGCACTTGAATCACCAGCCAAATCTCATCTTCGCTGCGCCCTACAATTAACAAAACATCGCCGCTATTAAGGGTTTGTACACTATCATATTGTGTGCCGGGCCCTTGCCGCACTGGAACCGATTCTATGCTAGTGACAACCGCATTAACCAGTGGCAAGGTGTTATCTAATGTAGGCAATGGGGCTGGCTCAATCGTTTCGTTTGGCAAGTCGGGAGTCTCAGACGTGGGCAAGCTAGGCGGTGGCGCAATGTTGACATTGGGCAACACATCCACCGATAACAAAATTTCATTGCTAGCAATGTCATCGCCACGATCGGCTGGATCGCCCGCTTCTCGAAAAGCCAATACTCCAATCAAATACAATTGGCTAGTAGGCGGCATCCATGGCAGCACCATTTCAACTTCAGTGGCCGGTGGCTCAACCACATACGTCAAAATTAACGGCTCGTTGGGCTGATCAATATTGATTTCGATGCGGCTAATGCCCACTTCATCTTGGGCGATGGCATGAAAAATGATAGGTGTTCCCAGCGCATAAACACTGCCTTGTTGGGGTGTAAGCAGCAATAGCGCTGGGCGATCTGAGCGCACCAAGCGTTGATCATCGGTCACTGTGCCTTCAGGAACCAGCGAACAAGCCAATCCAACCGACAACAGCAATATCCCGACGATATGATGTCCAAATCCGCGTATGTTCATAACCTTTTTGATGTCATGTTGCAACTAAACACTGGCGATCAGTGTACCACAGCCTGTTATTATCGGCATGTAGCAGACACACAACCGCCAGCGAAACGTGGGTTTTAGCCAGATTTAGTATTGTGGCTTCAACCAAGAGCGTTGCTTGGGGAATAAGATATTCAGCAACACTTCTGAGTGATGATTAAAGCGCACATCGGCATACCCCATTTTCAACTCGCGGGGGGTACGATGCCCAAACATTACATTTAAGAAGGTAAGATAAGGAAAGCGTGCATCGCCTTTGTGCAAATCTGGCTCACTATCACCAATTTCTACCAACTTGCCTTTTTCAAAGCCCAGCAATAGCCCATTTTTGCCGTAGAAGCCAATATGCAGCTTACCTGTATAGCGATGTGCCAACGAGCCTTCTAGCCGTTGTTCTAGTACAGGTTGAATACGCCCAATAAAGCCATACAAATCCGGCACACGAATGTACCATGCGTAGTGGTTGGGCACAAAACTGGCATTGAAATGACTACTCAACAGTGGCTCTAGCACATCGTACAGACCAGCATCAAACCATATACCGTAGGGTGTTTGCTCGCCATGTATATGCTTAAAGGCGTAATCACGCACCCCCCGCAGCACAGGCTCTAAAGTTTCCAGATAGGACGCTTTGTCACCCACTACGTAATCATATAAGCCAATAGTTCCATCCATGGTCAGATAGCGCGTACTCACATAGCCCACACCTTCGCCGTCTACATTTTCAATAATCATGTAGTTGCGTTTGATGTGCGACTTGGAGTTACGATGGGTCATTTCAAAATGCCAGTGGTCTGCGTTATGTAATACACCCATCAAGGTTTTGGCCAAAAATTCACGCTCCCATGCCATCAATTGAGGAATATCTGCTACTGTGGCTTGATGAAGACAAAAGGCAGGTTTTTCATCGGGTTTGGGATTGTTGGTGTCGAAAGCACCAAACGCGATACTACCTGCCAAGCCCAAATCTACGGCCATAGCATAGCCAAACTGCCGATAATAGTTTGCAATTCCCGTGATAGTCTGCATCACATGGCCCAGTTCGGCGCTGCGTTCATGCACGCGATTAAACAAAGCCCGCACCAAGCCTTGATTGCGATATTCGCGGCGCGTACCCACCAGTTCTGGCCGCCCCACCGGAATTTCAACGCCGGCGTAGTGCCATGTTTGCGGAATTAGAAGCGTCGCAGAAACAATCCGATCACCTTGGGACGGATCGACCACGACAAAAATATCATCGGGGGTAACAGTGGGATGCTTGTCGGTCAGCAGATCGGGAATCCACTCGCCCAAGATTTCATCTTCTGGGCCATACTGATCGGTAAAGACATCCACATAAAACTGTCGCAGATCGTCGCGGTCTTGTTGCGTACCTTCGGCTAATGAGCGTAAGATCAAGCCATTAGGTAATTGGGTGGGCATAGATGCTCTCTTTTCAACTATTGTTAAAATGCGCCACCATTTTACCACAACAAGAAATTTTTAGCAATATTAAAGGTTCAAAAAAGGTCAAAAAAGGTGATTATTATGGGACTATCGCTATTAGATCGGCCAGAACTATTGCAAACGCTCTTTTTTCCCGAACCTGCTACCATGCGCTACAGTGGCGAAAAAGCGATATGGGATGGCAAGTTTGCTGTTGAAGGGGCCGAGCTAGGCTATCGGTTGTATGTGCATCAGCCCACTGCACCATTGATGATCTATTTTCATGGCAATGGCGAACTAGCCGTCCACTATGATGGCATTGCGAGCTTCTTTCACCAAATCGGTGCTTCGCTGCTAGTAATAGATTTTCGGGGGTATGGCTGGAGCACAGGCACACCCACCGTTACCACCTTAATTGAGGATGTGCCCGCTATAGTCGCCGCCTTGCCCAGCATTCAAGCACAAGGTGGGCTTCAAAATCCCCCGCTTTATGTCATGGGCCGTTCAATGGGCAGTGCCCCCGCTATTGAGATGGCTTCAACATTTTCACATACATTTGCAGGCCTCATTGTAGAAAGTGGCTTTGCCAGTATTATGCCCTTGTTGTTGCGGCGCGGCTTTGATGTGTCTATTTTGGGTGGCGAACCTGATCCTATCGGCAATATCCACAAGATCGCCGAACTTGATCTGCCGCTGTTGGTGATTCATGGTGAAAACGATCTGCTGATTCCAGTAGAGCAAGGCCAGCAATTGTATGATGCGTCGCCATCGCCCCACAAGCACATTTTGCGGATGGCTGGATTGGGTCATAATAACCTGTTGCTGCGCCCCGATGCCTATTTCAACGCCATTGCAACATTGATCAAATTAGGGAATGAGCGCATCAATTAGCCAAGCGCCAATATAAATCACGCCAAACCAACGATGTAAACGGGCTGTACCCAACAACACTTGGTGCAACTCGGCAGGACTCACGCTGCGATAGACAATTAGAATAAGGCGCAAGGCTTCGGGCAATAGCACTGCCACACCAATGGTGGTTAGCGGTGCAACGTCTACTAGGCGCAGCACAGTTGGGGTGACAAATGCGCCCGCCATCAGAAATATATATTCGTAGCGGGCAAATTGGCGACCAAAGATGGTCGCCAATGTATATTTGTTTTGGGCTTTGTCGGCATCTAAGTCGCGGAGATTGTTGGCGTGCAAAATATTAGCCACCAAGAATCCAATCGGCAAGCCGCCCCACAGCGCAGCGGTGCTAACTTCGCCTGCTTGCACATAATATGTGCCGATAACAATGGCTGGCCCCATAAACACAAACACCGCAAGCTCACCCAAGCCAATATAGGCCAGTGGATAGGGCCCTGCTGTATAGAACACCACTGCCAAAACACCCCCAACCCCAATCCATAACACCAGCCAGCCGACTGTTACTACAAAATATAAGCCAACTACAATACCCGCCAACAGTGTTATAATGCCACCGAGCAATACTTGGCGCGGAGACAACAGTCCGCGGGCAATAATCATGCCTAAACCGTGTGTTTTTTGCTTGTCAGCGCCTTTGCGATAGTCGTAATATTCGTTAAGCAGGTTGGCGCTAATTTGCAGCATAAGCGTACCCAGCAACGCCAATACAAAAGCCAGTGCGTCAAAAACACCCTCATCATAAGCCAACACCCCGCCCAAGGCCACTGGTACATAGGTAGCGGTTAGGCTGCGCGGACGGCTAGCCATATACCAAATCATCCAAATAGAGGGTTTCGCTTGGGTTTCCATCAAAACGTCCTAATCCAACCGATGATTGACCAGTGCAATTAATTGTTCTGCCGTAACATCGGCAATATCACTTAAATAAGAGTCTTTGTCTAAGGCTTGGGCCAATTGGCGGGCGGTTGTCCATGCGCGGGCTGCACGATGATAGTCGCCTTGTTTCATCATCAAGTCGCCCTTTAACAGATAGGCCAACGCAAACTGAGGACGGCTATAGATGGCCGCCCGCAACGAGGTATATGCTGCCAACCAATCATGATGTTGAATATGCCACAAACCCATCAAATAATGAGCCTCCGGCCAAAAAGGATCACTGCTAAGGGCTGTGTCTAATGCTGCTCTGGCCCCATCCCAGTCGCCTTTATTGAGGGCCACGCTGGCCTGTAAAGTAGTAATTTGCGGCGTTTGAGAGGGTGCAATTTGTGCTAGCCATTGTTCGGCCACGCCAAGTTGGTGGTTTTGCAGGGCTGTTACGGCAGCCTGATAGGCTTCTGGCGCGGGCACAAGCAGCCTTTGGGCGCGGATGGGCGTGGGCAGGGCTTCGGCAGGCTGTTTCTGAAAAACCACTGTTTGGGCGTGGGTATGAATCTGAAATTGTGGGCGCACATGTCGCAAGGTTTCGGCCGGACTCAGCAATAGCCAGCCTTGCGGATATAGCGTTTGCAACAACTGTTGTTCAGCGATAATGGCTTGGGCTTGTGTAAAATAAAACAAGACATTACGACACACTATCAAATCTTGCATGGGCACACTGGCGCTTACCAAATTGGCTTGCTCGAAGCGTACCAATTGCCGCAACTCTGGGCGTATCTCATATTCATCGCTGTGTGGGATGAAATAGACCTGCTGAAAATGCTCTGATGTATTACGAAACGACCATGTTTTATAGCGGCCCTTTTGGGCAGTTTGAATGGCAGCCGTGGTAATGTCGGTTCCTAAAATACGGATATCCCATTGATCGCGGTCGGGCAATAACTGATAGAGCAAAATTGCTAAGGTGTAGGTTTCTTCGCCGGTGGCACAGCCTGCACTCCATATTCGAATTTGGCGCGTGGTATTGCGTTTTTGTTGGATAATTATCGGCAACACATAATCGCGAAGCAATTCAATTTGCTGATGATCGCGCATGAAATAGGTTTCGCCGATGGTTAGATCATTAAGCAATGCCTGCCATACAGGGTGACTATGATCCAACAATTCTAAGTGCCAAATATAGGCATCTATGTTGGCGATAGCATCTTGTTGCAGCGCCAGCATCAACGACTGCCGATAGCGGGCAAAAGTGTTTAGGCCGGTGCGGGCCTCAATTAGTGTCGAAAGCCGATCTAACTGGGAATCTGTAATCATAGATGAATCGCTAGGGTGTTGATAATAGGGATTGATCAAAGAATGCAATGGCGCGGGCGCTATAATCTTCGCGGCTACGATAGCTGCCATGACTTTCCCCTTCAATAACCCACAATGTAGCATTTGGGCCCGCTTGTCTTTGCAGATTATCGCTGGCCTTTACACCCGGCTCTTCTGTGCCATAAATCAATAGGATTGGGCGTGGCGCAATTTGATGAATGACGCTTAGGGGGCTTAATTTTTCGAGGGAGAAACCAAGTATTGCCCGATAAGTGGTTTTTAGCCCTATTCCATATAGGCCAGCCAATACTCCAACCATATCTCCGCTATTCTCTTCAAGAATGTTGTTCATA
>CAZLPC010000201.1:0-6124 GCA_964561305.1 uncultured Anaerolineae bacterium | reverse complement strand
TGCACACGGATGATGCCGCGTGCCAGATAATAATTTGGTTCACTTTCATCATTTTCAATGGCTGCATCATAATCCGCGACAGCGGCCGCATAGTCGCGCAAGGCGAAAAAGGCCGTGGCCCGATAGGCATAGACCTCACTTAGTTGGGGTTGCAGTGCAATCGCTGCACTATAATCACTGATAGCCAACTCATAGTCTGTCCGATTCTGATAGAGTTGTCCGCGCAAAAAATAAGCCCTATAGAGCGACACATCGTCGCTATTGAGATTGTTAATCACTTGATCGAGTAAAAGTTGAGCTGCTGTCGGACGCAAGGCGCGGTTAAGCAAGCGGGCTTGTTCTACCAACACATCGGGGCTAGGTGGGTTGCTGTTGGCGGGTGTGGCCGTGGTTGGCAACAACCCAACCGAGTATGCGGGTGTACTGGCCAAAATGGTTCCTAATAAGAACAGGCAGAGACCAGCTATCAAAATTAGACTTTTTCGCTCGTTTTTCATCAGCATACGCTTCTCGACTTGACTTGATTCATTTCGTTTGTTATTCTACGCCTAACAACTCAATTTGACGACCTACGATGAGTCGGAAGAGTACGTCTGAAAAGCAGTGTTTCAGAGAGCCGCTAGTTGCTGAGAATGCGGTACACCAGCACAGATCGAATGGGCCGAGGAGTAGTGTGGCAGAACGCTTTTAAGCCAGTATGCGACACCGGCAACACCCCCGTTATCATGGGTGAGGGTATCGGCATTATGTCTTTACCTGCAAAAGCGAGACCCTATAGGTAGGGTCTAATCCGAGTGGTACCACGGGCCTACTTCTCGTCTCGGCGAGAGGTAGGCTTTTTTGATCCCAATTTTTCGGCAACATTAAAAAAAGTAGGAGTTGTTATGGAAGCTATCAAAACCCAAGCTCGTTATTCGCCGACACCAGAGCAAATGCCCGCCCTTTTTGCCAAGGGTGATCTGGTTCCGGTCTATCGTACCTTACCAGCCGACCTCGAAACGCCAGTGTCGGTCTTTTTGAAACTCTATCGTGAAGATGAGCCAGCCTTTTTGCTAGAAAGCGTGGAAGGCGGCGAGCGTGTGGGGCGCTATTCGTTCATTGGTGTGCATCCTTCTAAAATATTGCGCCCATCGGCAGATGCAGATAACGATGCTTTGGCCACTATTAAAGACGAACTGTCGCAATATAACCCCGTGCAATTGCCCGGTTTGCCGCGCTTTGTGGGCGGCGCTGTCGGCTTTTTGGGCTATGACGTGGTGCAACAATTCGAGCGTCTGCCAAAAAATGCGCCTAATGTAACAGGCCTGCCCGATGTCCGCTTCATGATTTTTGATAGTGTCATAATTTTTGATCACGTCAAAACGCAGATCATTGTGCTTTCTAATGCCCACAACAATGGTGATCCGGATGCAGCTTATCATGCCGCTACGGAGAGGATCGAACACATCGCCGAACGCTTGCGCCAACCCCTGCGCCACATTCCCAAAGCCGAAAAAGTTCGCAACGAGCCATTGCAGTCTAATTTTACCCAACCCGATTTTGAAGCGGCTGTGCTTAAGGCCAAAGAATATATTGCGGCGGGCGATGCCTTTCAGATTGTGTTGTCGCAGCGTCTTTCTAAACAAACCAGTGCGCCTCCCTTTGCTATTTATCGCGCCTTAAGGATGCTCAATCCTGCACCATATATGTTCTTTTTCCACTTTCCTCAAGAAGTGGGTGGGCAAAATTTCAACATGATTGGGGCCTCGCCAGAGATGATGGTGCGGCTAGAAGATGGTGTGGCGAGTGTGCGCCCCATTGCAGGCACACGTCCGCGCGGCGAAACCCCTGAAATTGATCTGCAACACGAGAAGGATTTATTGGCTGATCCCAAAGAACGCGCCGAACACGTGATGTTAGTGGATTTGGGGCGAAACGATGTGGGCCGCGTGTGCGAGTTTGGATCGGTGCATGTGCCAGAGTTGATGTTAATCGAGCGTTATTCGCATGTGATGCATATTGTCTCGCACGTTGAAGGGCGCTTAAAGCCGAACTTGGACGCTTATGATCTTATCCGTGCAACCTTTCCAGCAGGGACGGTTAGTGGTGCCCCCAAGATCCGCGCCATGCAAATTATTGACGATCTAGAACCCGACCGCCGTGGTCCTTATGCAGGCGCAGTCGGCTACTTCAGTTTTAGTGGTTGGATGGATACCTGTATCACGATCCGTACTATTACGATGGTAGGTGATCAAATCTATATTCAGGCCGGGGGAGGAATTGTTGCCGATAGCGATCCTGCTACCGAATATGCTGAAACACTTCATAAAGCGGCGGCTTTGGCCCGCGCTATTGAACTTGCTGAAATAGGCTTTGACGAGTAGAGAAAAAACGAGGCCCTAAAAGATGATTCTGGTCATAGATAACTACGACAGCTTTACCTATAACCTTGTGCAACTTATTGGCATATTGAATGCTGATATTCAAGTGGTGCGGAATGACGCGCTTTCTGCCACTGATATTGAAGCCCTTAATCCGAGCCATATTGTAATCTCGCCCGGGCCGGGCACGCCCGACGATGGCGGTGTGTGTTTAAATGTGCTGGGCCATGTTAGCCCACACATCCCCACATTGGGGGTGTGCTTGGGGCATCAGTGTATTGGGCAGGCTTTTGGTGGGCGCGTGACACGAGCACCACGCCTGATGCACGGCAAAACCTCGGATGTTTATCACCGTAACCAACGGTTATTTACTGGTGTACCCAGCCCATTTGTGGCGACGCGCTATCATAGCTTAATTGTTGAAGAACCCCTGCCCGACTGTCTCAGCATTACGGCGTTTACCGATGAGGGCGACGTAATGGCTCTGCGCCATAAAGAATATCCAATTGTGGGCGTACAATTTCATCCCGAAAGCATTTTAACAACCTATGGGGTGCGGATATTGCAGAATTTCTTAGAAGGCCGTCTGTAAACGCTGGTTAAGGTTGTTTTAGAGAAACTTTTGGCCATGACGTTGACGATGCCTATTCATCATGCTATCCTTGAGAATGAAATCCCAACACAAGAGGTTTGTAGTGAACACATCTGCCACCCGTGCGACCCAACTTCATACACACCCCAACAACGTGTATGCCACGGCTGGCTACGTATTTTCCTTTGCCTATTACTACTTTTATTACCCAACAAAAGTCATGGGCTGGGAACACTGCACCCTGTAGCGGGTGAATATTCACAAAGCGACCATCAAGGCGCGGCGTTCCCAAAGAACGTAGCGCCTTTTTTATTTGGCCGTCAATCTGAAAGGATAGCTGTTATGAGTACACCGTCATTACCTAGTGCTTGGGCTTGTCGGGGGATTCGGGGGGCAACCACCTGCACCGAAAACACCCGCGAGGCCATTTTAGAAGCCACCCGCGAACTGCTGATGGTTATTGTGCGCCTTAATGAGATTATCCCTGAGGAGGTCGGCAGCGCATTTTTGACCACTACCGCCGATCTCAATGCCGAATTTCCGGCGGTTGCGGCCCGACAAATCGGCTGGCACGATGTTCCTTTGCTGTGTGCCCACGAAATGAATGTGCCCCACAGCTTGCCCATGTGCATCCGTGTCATGATTATGTGGAACACCGCCAAGCGCCAAGATGAAGTGTTGCATGTTTATCTGCGCGAAGCCACCTCTTTACGCCCCGACCGATCTTTAGAAATGCCCGAACTAATCGCCCAAATTCAAAAAGAAATTTCTCAATTACCCAATGAGTAGGAGTTTTTTTCGATGATTGTCTTAATGCGTTCTACTGCTACTACCCGCCATATATCAGATGTGATCGCCCGCATTCGTTCAACTGGTTATGATGTTCACCTGTCAGAAGGGGGCGACCGCACCATTATTGGCATTGTGGGCAGTGGTACAGGTCTTCATTTAGAACAACTGAGCATGATGGAAGGCGTAGAAGATGCCCTAAAAACCACGCATCCCTACAAAATCGCCAGCCGCCACTATCACCCCGAAGATTCTGAAATTCCGCTAGGCAATATGGTTATTGGCAGCCAAGATTTGGCGCTTGTGGCTGGCCCTTGTTCGGTCGAAAGCCGCGACTTAATGCTAGAGATCGCGCATTTGTTAAAAGATGCTGGCGCAACGGCCATCCGTGGCGGCGCGTTTAAGCCACGCACCAGCCCATATAGCTTTCAAGGTATGGGTGAAGATGGCCTGAAAATTTTGGCCGAAGCTCGCGAGCAAACCGGCCTGCCCATTATCACTGAAGTGATGGATGCAGCGCTGGTGCCTATGGTGTGCGACTATGCCGATGTGTTGCAAATTGGGGCCCGCAATATGCAAAACTACACGTTGCTTCATGCAGTGGGCAAAAGCCAGCATCCTGTTTTGCTTAAACGTGGCATGAGCAGCACCATCGAAGAATTGTTGATGGCCGCCGAGTATGTGCTCAGTCATGGCAATATGCGCGTGATGCTATGTGAGCGCGGCATCCGTACTTTTGAGACCGAAACCCGCAATACCTTTGATCTCAACGCCGTGGTGGCCCTCAAACAATTAACGCATCTTCCCGTATTAGCCGATCCCAGTCACGCCACGGGAAAATGGGAATATGTAGAAGGGGTGGCTTTGGGCGCTATTGCAGCAGGAGCCGACGGTATATTGATAGAAGTGCATCAAGAACCCGAAAAAGCTATGTCGGATGGCCGTCAATCGTTGCGTCCAGAGCATTTTGCGGGCTTAGTCGAGAAAATTCGGCATCTGGCCACCGTTCTCAATCGTCGTGTACCCACAACCTTACCCGTGCGCTAGCAGGTGAAAATAATGAACGATTTACGAGATTTACATATTCATATCATTGGCTTGGGGCTAATGGGTGGTTCTTTGGCGCTGGCCTTACGCGATCAGGTTGGGTGCATTACTGCCGACGACACCCGTCCTGATGTGTTGCAGAGCGCCATTGAAAATGGTGTGATTAGTGCTAGTGGCGGCCTTGATCGAGCAGATGTGGTGATATTGGCTGTTCCATCTGATAAAATTGTGGCCTTGTTGCAATCACTCATCTTACGGTCCGGTGTGATGGTGATGGATATTGGCAGCACCAAGACCGCTATCTGCAACGCATTAGATAGCTTGCCGCCAGAGGTTGAAACAGTGGGCGGGCATCCGATGTGTGGTTTGGCCGAAAACGGCTTTGAAAACGCAATTCCGACGCTATATAACGAGGCGCGATTTGTGCTGTGCCAGACAAGCGGCACAACTGAGCGTGTGCGGCACATTGCCGAGCAGTTGGTGGTGGCGTGTGGGGCTTTTCCCTTGTGGCTAGACCGTCAACAACACGACTACTTAACCGGCCTAACCAGTCATTTGCCACATTTGTTGAGCTTTGCGCTGATGCGCTTGGCGATGGAAGTACACAGCGAACAAGCCGATCTGTTTATGCTGGCAGCAGGCGGTTTTGATGGTGCGACGCGCTTGGCACGCACCAACGCGACGATGATACGTGGCATGTTTACTACCAATGCCGATAATATACGGCAGCTAGCCAAACGCCTGCGCGAACAACTAGATTTATTAGATGCTTTATTTGAAGATGCCGATGGCTTGACCGACGAACTGCAAGAGATTGTGGCGGCGCGGCGCGATTATTCGGCCAATTACGGGGAGCGTCCAATTGCATGAGTGGTTCTGTTAATGGAAAAACACGCCTGCGTGTGCTTCCAAATCATGAGTTAGCTGGAACAGTACGGGTAGCTGGCGATAAATCTATCTCGCACCGGGCTTTAATTATGGGCGCTTTAGCAGATGGCATGACCGAGGTACGGGGATGGTTGCCTGCCGGTGATACACTGGCGACGCTGAATTGTATGCGGGCGTTGGGCGTGCAGATTGATCAGCATGACGACACTACGCTTACAGTGCACGGGGTGGGGTTGGCTGGGCTAGAAGAATCGCTATCGCCATTGGATTGTGTGAATGCAGGGACAGCCATTCGCCTATTGGCGGGTGTGATGGCCGGGCAGCAGTTTCCGAGCATACTCGATGGTAGCGCCCAGCTTCGTCGTCGTCCAATGAATCGCATCACACATCCCTTACGCTTGATGGGAGCCGATATTGCTGATGAAGATAGCCGCGCTCCCTTACATAT
>CAZLPC010000200.1:0-6173 GCA_964561305.1 uncultured Anaerolineae bacterium | reverse complement strand
AGAACCTATTTTGATTGGGCTTGTGGTTGGCACATCCATCACGACTATCTTTGGATTGTTGCCAACACTAGCGGCGGGCCAAGTGCGGCCAGCAACTGTGTTACAACCACAGATGAGCAGCGTGCCACGCGCTGGCTTGGCGCGATCATTTCTGGCATTGCTGGTTGTTATTGTCGCCTTAAGCGCGGTAGCCCAAGGAATGCTGAACGATTTACTAAGCGGGGACGACATTGGCACACTACGCACCATTGCTCAAGTGATTTTGGTGATTGTAGGTATCTTATCCGCATTTTCTATTCTTGCGGGTGGGCTTTTCTCGACATGGACACGCAATAGTATCTTCTTACAGATATTACGGTTTCCGCTATTCTTTGTGGGTTTGCCAGTGCTTGGCTATTTCTTAGGGCGCGAGCTACCCGCAACACTTGGCATTTTGGTGGTCTTTCTCATTGCGGGCATTATCTATGTTGGGTTGTGGATCATTGTATGGCTGGTCGGCACATTCTTCCCGGCTTTCCGCATCATTGATCTAAAGTTGGCTATGCGAGCGATGCTAGCCACCAAAGGGCGTGTCGCCTCAACATTGTTGGCCTTTATTGTCGGTGTATTCACGCTGAGTTTGGTAGTGATGCTGGTTACGACCATTGACAAGGCCATTGAAGGCTTGTTAGAAGATGTGGCCGGCGGCAATATCATTGCGTTTGTGCCCGCCATAGATGAAGGTGAAGCTGCTCTCACCGAGCTAGAAACCACATTAGAGACGGGTGTAGATGGTGTCAATAGCTATGCCATTGTCCGCGAGTATCGTACCGAGTTGGTTAGCATTACTGATACAAGTCGCAATCAAGTCCTAGACCGCGAGATGATTCGCACAGAAATTGTCGAAAATGTTGTATTTGGCGATGGGGGCAGCGCTGCCGACGGCTTTTTCTCTGATACTGAGACCATTACGGCCCGCAGTGTAAACGCCAATTTGCCCGATGTAAACTTGGTAGAAGGCAGGCAGTTAAATGTGAGCGATCTGAATCGGCCAGCAATGGTTCTGCCAAGAAATCAACAAATTACGGCACTTAACGTCCAAGTTGGCGATTTGTTAACTTATCGCTTTGTTGACCCAGATAATCCGCAAAATCGCTCACGCGAGATTAGTTTTGAAGTGGTCGGCATCGTATCGGAAAGCGTTGACCTAGAGACATTTGGGAGCTTGTATTATGTCCCGCTAGAGTTTTTGCCGCAAGGTGAATCTATTGATGTACGGCCCACCAGTATTGCGGCTGTGATTGATGCCGACGAAGACAAGGTGGATAGCGTTAGCCGTACTTTGCGTCGGTTAGATAATGTGTTTGTGCTAGAAACACGGCTCTTTAACCAAATTGTGAGCCGTGTCATCAGTAACTTCACATCTCTACCCATTGTGGTTTCGATTGTGGTATTGATTACGGGTGGCGTGGTTATCGCTAACTCAGTGGCGCTTTCAATGCTAGAGCGCCGTCGCGAAATCGCTATTATGAAGGCGATTGGCCTACAACGGCGGCGCGTATTGGGCATGTTGTTGCTAGAAAACGGCATCATGGGTTTCATTGCGGGCTTTATTGGGGTTGGGATTAGTGCTCTGATCTTGTTTCTGATTTTGGTGTTGCTCTTCCAGCGCGACTTAGGAAGTGCCATCCCTTATCAAGAAGCATTGATTTTGATGACGATTTGTGTCCTTATCTCAATGAGTGCAGCATTGGTTTCGGTGTGGGGCGCTGCCAGCGAGAAACCCCTCAATGTCCTCCGTTACGAGTAATTTTGCATACGAAAACAGCTGCCGATTTGGCAGCTGTTTTCGTTTATCAGCTATGCCCGCCATTGGCGCACAAACTCTATAAGTAGGCGTGCACCAAAACCACTTGCCCCTTTAGGGATGTAAGCAATATCGTCATTGCGATTTTCTAGGCCGGCCATGTCAATATGGGCCCAAAGCGGGTACTCTACAAAATTCTTAAGAAACATCGCTGCGACAGATGCGCCACCGCGTGCAGCACCGCTATTCTTGGTGTCGGCGGTTTCTGATTTTAGTGATTTGTTATAGGCTTTATCGAGTGGCAAGGGCCACACTGGCTCATTCACAGCTTTGCCTGCTTGTATTAGGGCATTACGCAGTTTTTCATCCGTTGAAAAAAGTCCAGCCATCACGCCACCCAAGGCCACCACACAGGCCCCCGTTAGCGTAGCAATATCCACAACAACAGTGGGTTGATAGCGCCCCGCATATACCAAGGCCTCGGCAAGTAACAAGCGCCCTTCAGCATCGGTGCTAACAATCTCAATGGTTTTACCGTTGCTGGCCGTGAATACATCATCTGGACGATAGGCTGTGTCGCTAATCATATTATCGGCAGCCGGCACTAGGCCCACAACATGAAGCGGCACATTAAGGAGGGCCACTGCCCGCATTGCGCCAATAACGGCTGCACCACCACCCATATCAGCTTTCATGCCTGTCATGCCCTCACGGGTTTTAATGGTATAGCCCCCAGTATCGAATGTGACCCCTTTTCCTATTAAAACCAGTGTAGGCAATTCGTCAGCTTGGGTAGCGTTATGCTCTAGGATGATAAATTTAGGCGGGGTGGCGCTGCCCTGAGAAACCGCCAGCAAAGCCCCCATATTTAATTCGCGTATTTGTTGTTCGTCTAGTATTTGCGCGGCAAGGCCTACCTCATCCGCTATTTGGATGGCGCGGGTGGCCATATAGTCAGGCGTGCAATAATTGGGTGGCAAGTTAACCAAGTCGCGGGCCACAACAGTGCTTTCGGCAATAATTACACCTTCGGCAAGGCCCTGCTCAATAATAAATATATTGGCTTCATCAGAAACCACAATCTCTATAAGTTCTAGCGTTTGAGTAGGGGGAGTATCGCTTTTTTGTCCATGATAGCTATAGAGCGCCAACAACATACTTTCTGCCATTGCACTAGCTACCGCTTCGTCTGGCAACACATCATCGCTGTGCAAGACAGTAGCGACATGTTTCAATTTTAGTTTTGCTGCTTTTTTAATGGCAGTGGCGGTGGTGTTTCGCACTGTCTCTATCGAAAATTCGTCGCGGCCCCCTAGCCCCACTAATACAATTCGTTTAGTAGCAATTTGTCCGTATGTATATAAAATGGCGGTTTCGTTGGCTTTGCCAGAAAAATCGCCATCATCTAACAAGGCCTGCACCGCACCACCAAGCGCCTCATCTAGCACTTGCAATAAGGGTGTAAGTTGCTCTTCTTGAAACAAACTCACGATAATGGCATCAGGGCGGGTAATATCGTTCATACCCGACACTGCTCGTATCTGCGGCATCATCAATTCTCCATATTTAGTCGAAAAGTCTTGCAGATGATAGCAAAAGTTGGCGAACTTTGCTTATTTTCGCATAATTGATACAACAAAAAATAAACGGAGATTGCCATATTATGAGCAACATGCCTTTCACTGCAACTATTCGCCCCGGCGTTCAGACCAGTGTTACCACTGTAAATGTGCGAAATGGGCCGGGAACCAATTTTGGTGTTATTATGCAAGCGCCCACAGGTCTTGATAATCTCTTGGTACAAAACGTAGCACCCGACAGCCGTGATACCCGTTTCGGCAGCCAAGTCTATCAATGGTTCGAGCTGTCGTTTCCAGACAACACAACAGGTTGGGTACGCGATGATCTGTTGGATGTGACAGGCGATGGTACGCCTTTTGGCTATGGTGTTGTTATGGGCAAAGCATTTGCACTCGAACTTAATCGGGCCGAGCCTGATACCCAACGTAGTAACCGCCCCACAAATCCAACCGAGGAGTCGCCACTTGTTAGTCCGTCTAATTTGCCGCCACACCTAGCCGACCGCGTGATTCGTGCAGGTTACAACATTACGGCTGGGTTTGAGGGCAGCGGCTATGCCTCATACCAAACGTATGATCGCGGACTAATTAGTTATGGGCGCTTTCAGTTTACGTTAGCATCGGGCAGTTTAGCGCGGGTGTTGCAACGTTATATCGAGCTTTCGCCAGAGCGTACCGCTGACACGATCAAGAAAACTTATTTGCAACGGGTAAAAGACCGCGACGCGACCTTGCGCGATGATCGGCGATTTAAGATGTTGCTACAACACGCAGCTACCTTACCCGACATGCAAATCGCCCAAGATGAAATCGCCTTCACCGAGTATTGGCAGGTCGTTCACGATTTAAGTATTGTGCCGCGTGGCATTCAATTGCCCTTAATGCGGGCCATGGCCTTCGATATTGGCATACAACACGGCCCACGTCACGATATTTTTGGCACGGTCGAGCGTCAACTGGGCGTGGCATCGCGTTCTAAAGTATCCAACGAGCGCGAATTTGCCAAACGTAGCGCCCAAGTGCGCCGCCAAATTTTGTACCGCATCGCTGATCAGCAGGGTTTGCCCGGTGTAAAGCGGCGGGCCGATTTTTGGGTGAATTTGATTCAAGCAGGGGATTGGGACTTGCAAGGTGATAACAAGGGCAATGTTGAAATTTTAGGACGCAAGGTGCAAATCGGTAAAATATAATTGGCGATTCTCAACAAGTCTTGCTGTTGCTGATCTGCTCGCTGCTGTCTAAGATCAGGTTATCATGTTTAAGAAATTTTTAGCAGGAGCATAGATGACTGTAGCGCGGCTTGTCCTAGAAGACAGCAGTATCTGGCGTGGTGCTGCTTTTGGCGCAGCAGGAACCCAACTGGGCGAAGTGGTCTTTAACACCAGCATGACTGGCTATCAAGAAATTTTGACCGATCCTAGTTATGCTGGACAAATTATTGTGATGACTGCGCCACAAATTGGCAATACAGGAGTCAATTTTGATGACAACGAGTCGCGGCAGGCTTTTTTAAGTGGTTTTATAGTGCGCGATTATAGCGCAACAGTTTCTAATTGGCGGGCTACTGATTTATTGGGGCAATGGCTAGCTGCACAGGGCATCGTCAGCATCAGTGACATTGATACCCGCGCTCTGACACGCCGCCTACGTGACAAAGGTAGCATGAAAGGCCTGATTACTACCGACGCAGCGCTCTCTGATGCGGATGCCGTGGCTCAAGCCCAAGCATGGGCAGGGCTAGATGGCCTCGACTTAGTGCAAACTGTCAGTTGTGAGGAGTTGTATCGGTGGACAGATCCCACTGATAGCGCATGGGAGTTTAAGCAGTGGCATGGTAACACCTCCCACGGTGATTTTCATGTAGTGGCTTATGATTTTGGCATTAAACACAATATTTTGCGGCGCTTGGCGGCTTATGGCTGCCGAATTACTGTTGTACCGGCCCAATCTCGTGCTGAAGATGTGTTGGCTTTGCAACCCGATGGAGTATTACTCAGCAATGGGCCCGGTGATCCGGCGGCAGTGCCGTATGCAATTGAAGCAGTGCGCGATCTAATTGGTCAAGTACCTCTGTTCGGCATCTGCTTGGGGCATCAAATTTTAGGGCAGGCATTAGGTGGCAACACCTATCGTCTAAAATTTGGTCATCATGGCGGCAACCAACCTGTGCATCATGCGCTGTCTAGTCGCATAGAAATTAGCGCCCATAATCATAATTTTGCAGTTGCGCCCGATAGCTTGCCCACCGATGTAGAAGTGACACACATCAATCTTAATGATGGTTGCTGTGAAGGAATGCGTCACAAAACACTACCCATAATGAGCATTCAATATCACCCTGAAGCCGCACCCGGCCCACATGATTCCGATCCACTTTTTGATGAATTTATTCAGATGATGAGCAATCACAAACAATAATGCCAAAAAGAACTGACATTCAAAGTATTTTAGTCATTGGGGCAGGACCAATAGTGATTGGGCAGGCCGCCGAATTTGATTATAGTGGCACACAAGCGATTAAGGCCCTGAAAGCCGAAGGTTATCGCGTAATTTTGGTGAATAGTAACCCCGCTACCATCATGACCGATCCCGAATTGGCCGACGCTACTTATATCGAGCCAATTACGCCCGATCTGGTCGAGATGATTATTCAGCAAGAGCGTCCAGATGCGGTGTTGCCAACAGTGGGGGGCCAAACTGCCCTTAACATAGCCCTAGCGTTATATGATAGTGGTGTTTTGGCACAGTATGGCGTAGAAATGTTGGGCGCAAAGGCCGAAGCAGTGCGCTTGGCCGAAGACCGCCAG
>CAZLPC010000199.1:0-6190 GCA_964561305.1 uncultured Anaerolineae bacterium | reverse complement strand
AGTTAACCCACCGCTTGAACGTTTTTAAGCCCGCCAGCATCCGTTATTACAAGCGCACCCGCTATCCGCGCTCCATCGAGCGTAATCTGAACCTGACATATGCTGAAACCATTGACGAAGCGCTGCGCGAGGCTTTTATTGTGGTGGCATTATTGCCTTATAGCAGCGATACAGACATGGCGTTTGGCCCGCGCCAATTTGGATTGTTGCCGCGTGGGGCGGTTTTTGTTCATGCGGGCAGTGGCGCAACAGTGGACGAAAAAGCCCTTGCTGATGTGCTGAATATTGGTCATTTGGGCGGCGCGGCCCTCGACACATACGAGTACGAGCCACTTTCACCAAACAGCCCCTTAATCGCCTTGGCTAAAGACCCTGTTGCTAATCTGATTCTTACCCCACACATTGCTGGCGCGACCTTACCCCGTGACCAAACAGCGCGGGTATTGGTCTATCAAGAAATTATGCGCTTTCTGCGCGACCAACCCCTGCGCCAAGAAGTCCGTTTACCGTGATGGTAGCTGATAGAGCGTATAAACGCTGTCGCCTTGCCAAACCACTTCTAAAAGGGGCGGCACATCCTCCCAGACAGCGCGATCTGCATCGGTGAAAAGCGGATTGCGCTCAAATTCGAAATCGCGCCCACTTTCCCAAATTAAGACGTGCGATATGCCGCGTGCTTGCCAACTGTTCACAATTTCTTCGGCTGTGCCTGTGCCAATATTCCGCCGATCATGCCACCAGCGCATGATAATAGTATCTTCTTCACAGGTTAGGCGCGGCTCATCACAATATAACGAGCGTGTTTCCCACAAAAACAAGATATGCGCGTCATCGGGTAGCTCATTCACGGCATCTATGGCGGGTGCATACCAACCCAAGTTGTGTTCTAGATATTCACTTTGATCGATTATGCCAGCTAAATATTCTAGGTTGCGGCGTTCTAAGAAATGGCTATAGGTGGTTGTGCCTTCTAGTGTACTAACGCCCTCGCGTGGGCGTATGCCGACTAGATGATCAATAAAGGTCAAAACAAATACTAATGCGATGAAGGTACGCACCAAGAATGTTATATTGAGAGGTTTTTCGGGCAATACACGCAGGCGATCAAACGCAACGCTAGCCATGACGATAAGCGGGGGGAATAAATAGATGACGAGGCGCGTTTGCAAGCCATAACTAGAGCGCAGCGAGAATGCTGTCCAAAACACAAAGCTTAAACTCACCAAAAAAGTCATGCTTTTTAAGCGGCGGCGTTCGGCCAGATCAAAGGTTTGCCATACCCACAGTAAAAACGGCAACAGTAATACATAGAGCGGCCCAATGGTTGCATCAAATCCAATATTTCCACCAAATAAATCTGCCCCACCAATCCCAAAAAAGGTAGAGGTCAGTGGGATAAAGGCGATAACCCACCACAACGTCGCAAGAAAATCACTATTATCGGCAAAATAAAACTCATTGCTCAGATCATCCCATTGGCCAGTTGTAGGGCCAAAGGGGTAGACAGGGTTGTCATATAAGGCCAAGTTTCGCAACAGCCACGGAGCCAACACTATCGCAGCCACAGCGCCATAAATGATGCTGTTTTTCAACAACGCGCCTACGCCATCACGCCAGCTATAGTTCAGCACAAATAGCCCCACAATTAGCCCCCACGCCACTGCATTATACTTAGCCGACATCGTAAGCCCCACAAAGACGGCGGCTAGCATTAGCCACTTTGTGCGGTCGGTTTCGGCTTCACGCCATTGCTCTATCGTGATGAATGAGGCCGCCGCAAAGGCCATCACCACTAAGTCTACATACGGCCGTGCCAACAACAGCCAAAACGATGTTCCAGAGAGGAAGATGGCAGTGCTTAAGATACCTGTAAAAGGGACAAATCGCCTTGCTGCAAATCCACCAATAGCCATTAAGCCCAGTATAGTTATGGCAAACTGTAAAGTTGTGGCTGCTGTGATGCGCCCGAATAGCAAGGCCATCTGTCCCGAGAACAGCGTGTGCACAATAGCCGGAAATGCAAAAAAATGGTTATCCGGAAGGCTAATAAAACGCCCTTCGGTCACCCATAACTTTGGACCAACCAAGTGGTAAGTTAAGGAATCAAAAGCAGTGGGTGGGGTAAGGGCATTTAGCCATGCCAACACCAAGTTAAAGCCGATAAAAAATGCCAAGCCGCGCTCCCAATGTGTATTAAAGCGCCATGTGCGGGGCCATGCCCATGCCGCCTGTAACCATGCGCGGCTGTGGCGATAGGTCAGTGCAACAATGACCAAGAGCAAGCCCGCCATGCTGATAAAACTGAGATTGATTGCACCCACCAGCAAAATCAACACGGCCATTACTCCAAAACCACCCAACCCATCCATTGCCAACTGCTCAGGGGCCGATAAGTTATCTACATTGATGAAACGTTGGCGGATGGCCTGCCCCAATCCGCCCGCAATAACGACCAACAATAGGGTGCTGAGGCTATCTAGCACAGCGCCCCCAAAAGCACCAACAAAGGCGGGGGTAATGGGGCGGTGCACATAGTAATAAAGTAAAATAACCAAAACCATCCATAAAAAACCACCCACTAAGGCGGCATAGTAGCGGCGCGGATTTATTTCCAAAATTACTGCTCCTAAAATGTTGAGATAATTCCCTCAAAATTTATACCATTTTGCAACCTTGTGCTACAGTTATGGGTAAGAGACTTACCCTAAGGAGAACTGTAATGAAGTTATTTATCAGCTATGCGCGGGTAGATATGCCGCTGTGTAAGCAAATTGTGGCCGAACTAGAGAAGGTACACGAGGTCTGGTACGACAAACGTTTATTTGCGGGCGATAACTGGTGGGATGAAATTCAATATCGCATTCAAGATTGGTGCGATGGCTTTGTCTATTTGCTCTCCCCAGAATCGGTTGCATCAGAATATTGTCAAAAAGAATATAATATTGGACGTAAAAAGAAAAAATTAATGTTTCCGGTTTTGATCCAAGCCCGCACCGAAGTTCCTAAGTCATTGGGTATCACACAATGGGCCGATTTAAGCGAAGGGCTAGAGAATATTACGACGCTGCTGAATGGTCTAACCAATGCCGAGCGTAAACTGTTGGCCCATACCCGCATAGAACCCACCGTCGAGCCACTGCCTACTGATCAAGCCAATGCGCTAGATCCAGCCCAAGCACCCGCCGCTACCACCAATGCAATGGACTTATTGCGCCAAGCCAGCGAGCATTTTGATGACGAAGATTTTGATCAAGCACTCTTTTTGCTAGAACAACTTAAAAAACATAGCGATGTGGCCCAATCGATTTTAAGTATGGTAGATAAAATGATTGCGGGGGCGCAAGCGGGGGTCGAAAAAATGACTTACCTGCGCGAAGCCGAGCGTGATTATGCTGCAATTTTGGTGATGATGGCCCAAAATAGCACACGCTCGTTTGGTTGCGATGCTTTTACTGAGTTTCGCACGCGCTTTCCAGACTATGATCCGAGTGGGCTTGCGATAGAATGTGGCAGCACATCTGATGAATCGCAAGCGATTATCAAGCGCATCGAGATTAAATCTATCTTGCCAGAACCGTTTGAGTGGGTAGAAATTACGGGTGGCGAGGTGGTGATTGAAGATGCCAGCCACGAAAGCGGATCGCAAGGTGGGGTGGTAGATGTGGCACAATTTTTAATGGCTAAATATCCCATTTCTAATGCCCAGTTTGCCGTTTTCTTAGAAAGAGGCTATAGCGATCCGCAGTTATGGACGTTTTCTGCCGATGCCCAACGCTGGCATGAAAATAATCCCATCCCTAAAAAACCGATTTATAACGATCCCAATTTGCCGCGCACCGACATAAACTGGTATGAGGCCATGGCATTTTGCCAGTGGCTGTGTCACCAAACAGGTCAAACTATCGCGCTACCCACTGCGGCCCAGTGGCAGCGGGCCGCCCAAGGCGATGACAATCGCCGCTATCCGTGGGGCAACGAATTTGATATGAAGCGGTGCAACACCAATCAAAGCAATATCCGACAACCCACCCCGATTGACCAATATCCCAATGGTGCTAGCCCATTTGGTGTGATAGATATGGCCGGCAATGTCTTTGAGTGGTGCTTAACCGATTGGGAAAATGGGGGCGACGATTTAAGTGGCAATCGGCGGCGTGAACTGCGCGGGGGGTCGTGGTTTAATGATCCTTCAGAGACGCTTGTCGTGGCCCGTAACTGGCTACATCCTGATTTACGATCTAGTGATCGCGGCTTTCGGGTGGTGTTGGTCATTTGAGAGGTCAACTGGTAAGAAGCAGAAATTGAGCAAGGACTATTAAGCGTTCATCTCGCTTCTATCGCCTTGCTCAAATATCCCGTTCATTAGGCTATAAATACTGCTTAAGTGGGTACAGTGGTAAATGCAGATGAATTAAAGCCGCGGAAAATCAACCACAGCGCCATGATCATTTCTTGTATAGCCAACGGCACAACCATCAAAATGTGAATCGTTGAGCTAGCCTCGATAGTGCCAAATAAAACTAAGAAGCTTGCCACTGCATAAGGGACTGCTGCAATAAGTCCCCAAACTGGTATCCATCTGGGCAGCAGCCTCATCTGGTACAACAACGTATAAAACATCAGCGCACCCAATGGAAAGATAATTCCACTTATGTGTCCTGCCCAACTACTAGATTCTAATAAGAGGTTGCCTACTGCTGTTAAATGAGGATCATCGGGTGTTACTGCTGCGGTAAACTCCTTGCTATACGTGATAATTAGTAGCCAGCCCAAGATAACCGCCAAATAACTAACAGTTTCTAGAGCACCCCTAAAGACCACATAACCTAGGGCCAGAGCCTCATTTTGTTGCTTGAGGATAGGAAACATCATGACAGGAACCAACGCGAGTGCCAAGCCCATTGTCAAGACAAACAGGGCACCTAAAATCACCTGATTTTCATTCGCAGTTACTTGGCGGGCTACCTCTTGAAAGGTTTCTGGCTCCTCAAGAATAGATGATATGGCAGCTAAGCTTAGAATTCCAGCAACTGTCCCGATGATGTATAAAATCCCCACAATTACAGCAGTCATTCGATGATTATTCATATATCTCCTTTAGAAGTTCTCAAGGTGCAGTTTCTAGGGTTATGTACGGAGAAATATGTTGGAGAGTTGCAAGCATCGGTTAGTTTGTTGCTACGCATACTCTACTGTGCCTGAATTTTTGACCAGCGTCTTGAGCTTAGACATCTGTCACAATATGGTACACTATCGTTTTGCTGGTGTATTTTTTGTTTTTTGGATTGGCTAAGGAGCTAAACCGTGTCAGAACATGCTGTCACGCCCCAAAGTGAAGATTTTTCGGCTTGGTATAACGATATTGTGGTGAAGGCCGATTTGGTAGACAACCCCGAACGCACACCTGTGCGCGGCTGTATGATCATCAAACCCTATGGCTACGAACTATGGGAGGCTATCCGTGATGGCCTAGATCGTCGCTTTAAAGCCACTGGCCACCAAAACGCCTATTTTCCCTTATTTATTCCGATGAGCTTTTTACAGCGTGAAGCCGATCACGTAGAGGGTTTTGCGCCAGAATTGGCCGTGGTGACACATGGTGGCGGCAAAGCGCTAGAAGAACCCTATGTGGTGCGCCCCACCAGCGAAACGATTATTGGCGATGCCATGTCGCGTTGGATTCAATCCTACCGCGATCTGCCTCTGCTGCTGAACCAGTGGGCCAATGTGGTACGGTGGGAGAAGCGCACGCGCCCCTTCTTACGCACTTCTGAGTTTTTGTGGCAAGAAGGCCACACCGCCCACGCTACCTATGAAGATGCCCAAGCCGAAACACTACAGATGTTGGATATTTATGCCGACTTTGCTATCAATGAAGCCGCTATTCCGGTTATTAGGGGGCAAAAAAGCGATCAAGAAAGATTTGCAGGGGCGCTGGCCAGCTATACCATTGAAGCCATGATGGGCGATGGCCGTGCCTTACAAGCTGGCACAAGCCATAACTTGGGCCAAAACTTTGCCAAAGCCTTCGAGATTCGATTTGTAGACGAAAACAATACCATGCAACACTGCTGGACAACGTCTTGGGGCGTAAGCACGCGCATGATCGGCGCAATCATAATGACACACGGCGACGACAAGGGTCTGCGATTGCCACCCCGCCTTGCCCCTATTCAAGTGGTGATGGTTC
>CAZLPC010000198.1:0-6200 GCA_964561305.1 uncultured Anaerolineae bacterium | reverse complement strand
CTATTTGATGATCGCCGTCATCCTGTTTTTTTGGCATTGCGTAAAATTGATGTGGAAAGCATTAGCCCCATAGATGCCATCACCCGACTTTACGAGCTAAAGCGCTTGTTGAACGAGAGCTAGCCATGACCCCCCACGACCTTGACCCAGATGATGTGTGGCGCTTTTTCTGTATTATCAACACCCGCGACGGCAAAGCCCTGTTGGGTAAGCCCGCACTGATGCAACAGGCACTGACCAGCTTGCACCAAGCAGTTAATCAGTACAAAAGTCAGTTGTGGGGATATGTGGTTTTGCCCGATAGCGTGCAGTTTGTAGTTGAAGTGCCCACCGAACGGGCCTATCATGTGCTCATTGAGGATTATAAAGCACACAGCGAGGCCCTCCTCATCGCCGACATTTTGGCCCATCATGACGATCTGCACGATGCTATTACGTATTATCATCCGGTGTGGGCCAAGCCCATTCATCTTATCTGGCAAAATGGCTATCAAACTCAGCTTCTTAGTAGTGTTTATGCCATGTCGAACAAAATTGCCGATTTGGTTCAAAAACCAGTTCAGCTAGGCTTGGCGAAAGACCCCGCAGCATGGATATTCAGCAGTTTTCGAGGTGATGATGAAACGTTATAGTTGGCTAGCGTTGGCGTTTATTGGCCTGCTATTGTTAGGATGGCGACCCTTAGCCGCCCAAAACGAGAGTGTTATCACCGTAACGCTTTGGCATCCTTATAGCGGCCAACAACAGACCCAGCTTGCAACCTTGATCGCCCGCTATAATGCCGAAAACTCAGACAATGTTACGGTGCAAACCCTCATTTTTAACAACAGTGGCTTATTATACGATCAAATTATCTTGCAACTGATCAACCCAAGTAGTTTGCCCAACCTTGCGCTGATTTGGCCCCATGACGCTGCATTGTTCGACCTAAATGATAATTTGGCAGATCTAGCACAATTTGAGTCACCGTCTATTGAAAGCTGGCTGCCCCCTCAGGTTGGATATGACCCAATACGCCAGAAGCAGATTGCCTTACCCCATACTGCATTTGGGATGGTTTTAGCGGTCAATTTAGATGCACTAGCCGAGCTAGGCTATTCCGATTTGCCTACAACATGGGACGATTTACAAGTGGCTGCCTGTGCTTTACGTGAAAACGGCGGCTGGTCGGGGGGGCAGTTTGGCACTGCATGGGGCTTCACAGCCACACTAGAAGCTGAAACATGGCTGGGATTGAGTGGCGAACAGTCATTATTTGAGGATGGGCGCTATTTATTGGATAGTCCGGCCCTTTATGAAAGCGCAGAAACGCTTAAAGCCATGCAAGACACAGGTTGTCTAATCCTAGAAACAGATCGCGCTAGTGCTTATGATACGTTTGCGAGTGGGCGTGCACTTTTTTTGTTGCTACCATCATCAGGATTAGCCGTTTTACAAAGCGCCATTCAGCGTAGCTTTGTGCATCCGTTTGCATGGGGCGCATTCATCCCACCAACCAGCCCAGCAGTGCTCGTTTATACACCAGTTATCAGTATGTTCGACAGTAACCCAACAGTAAACAGGGCCGCTTGGGACTTTATGACGTGGTTTTTATCTCCTGCTGTAAATAGCGAATGGGCCAGCGCCACCAACACCTTTCCTATTCACGCCACCACGATGCTCTCAGAGAACGCTTTGTCCCAAGCACAACAACTATGGAGTACAATACAAAATCACGCCGTTGTGCCGCTACCAACGCTAGCTGGCTATGATGTGGTGCGGCTAGAAATCCGCTTTGCACTACAACGGTTGTTAGCTGGCACAACACCTCCCACTGACGAAATCCCTGCGCTTGAAACACTGGCCAATCAGATCACACTGAATTTTTACGGACTTTCGGAGGAGATGCCATGACCACCCAAGCCCAACTTCAACCGCTTCATTTTAGCCATCTAGCACCCGATGAACAGCTTGCCCAATCGCAGGCTTTTTATGAGCGCATGAAAACCCGCCGCACCGTGCGCGACTTCTCGACCGAAGATGTGCCATTTCAGCTGATACAAAATGCCATTGCCACTGCGGCCACTGCACCCAGTGGGGCCAATCAGCAACCATGGACATTTGTCGTTGTGCGCGATTCTGCCTTAAAGCGCCAAATCCGTGAGGCCGCCGAAGCCGAAGAACGCGAAAGCTATGAAAACCGCATGAGCCAAGAATGGCTGGATGCAATTTCACATTTGGGGACAGATTGGCATAAACCACATTTAGAAGCGGCACCCTATTTAATTGTGGTTTTTGCCCAATCTTATGGGGTGGAAATTGATGCTGAAGGTCAAATAAGCAAGATTAAGCATTATTATGTCAATGAATCGGTAGGGTTGGCCGTGGGCATGTTGCTGGCTAGCTTGCACATGGCTGGGCTGGCTACCTTAACTCATACGCCTAGCCCCATGAAGTTTTTATCTGAGATTTTGCAACGCCCACCCAATGAACGCCCGTTTGTCGTGATCCCGGTCGGCTATCCTGCACCAGATGCTCAAGTGCCTGCTATCGGCAAAAAGCTACTTGATGAGGTGATGGTTGTTTTTTGATGCCCCCTAAATTTGAGGGGGAGTTCATAGAACAAAGCCATTTGCCAGCTAGCAGTCAGCGCAGATTTTTTTTATATGCTAAATTGAAGGTGTGTTTTTCAAGCATATATCAAGGAGTATCTCTTTAAAATGAAAAATCGTTACATTGTATTTGTCGCCATAATTGGCTTGTTAATTGCCGTAATGCCCGCTTATGCCCAAGGCGATCAAACTATCGCTATTGGCGAAACTGTTACGGGTACACTTGAAGGAAATGAAGCCGACTATACCATCAGCCTCGAGCGTGACGATGCTATTGTTGTGGCCCTTGAGTCTGATGATTTTGATACGTATCTTGAGTTTTCTCAAGATGGAACAGAACTAAGTAGCAATGATGATGGCGGCAGTGGAACCAACTCGCGCCTCAACTTCTTTGCCAGCGAAGCTGGTGATTATACGATCACCGTACGCGGTTTCGGGGGTTCAGCAACTGGCGCATATACCCTTAGCGTCAGCGCCATTGAAGTTAGCACTATTTCGGTAGGCGAAACCATTGAAGGTGAAACTTCCGCCACCACTTACTATCAAATTGAATTAGGTGCTACACAATGTGTGGTTGTTCAGTGGGTGGCTCCTACCAGCGACTTTGACCCTGTTTTGGAAGTGCTAAATTCACAAGGGTTTCAAGTTGGGCGCGATGACGATGGCGGCAGTGGTTTAAATAGCTGGTTGCCATTTTGCTCGACAGAAGCGGGTCTGTATGTTCTCGTAGCCACAGGATATTCAGGCGAGCCGAGTGGTGAATTTTTGTTGACAGTCAGTGAAACAGCAGCACCTGTCACATTTACCAACGAAGTAGGCGATATTTTTGAAGGTCGCGCCGAAGGTGAAACGACTGATGACAGCATCAGCGTCAACTACCTTGTCGAGTTAGATGCCGATCAGACTATCGCCATTATCTTAACAAGCGAAGGTTCTGGTAGCTATTTTGAAGTTACCACTGATGACTTTGAAACCACCCTTGAGTATGGTAACTCTTCCAGCGAATTCGGATCGGCTTTGGCTTTTACCGCCAGTGAAGCTGGTAGCTATGGCATTGTCGTAGAGACCTTCTTTGGCACAGAGGCATATAGCCTTAACATCTTTAATGTAGAAGCACCTATCGCCAGTGAAAATGACTTTGATTTCGACTTTGACTTTGGTGATTTGGAACCAATTGAACGTGGTACTATCGCTGTTGGTGATACAGTTGAAGGTAACGCTGAGGGTGCAAACGAGATTTACACCCTTACCTTAGAAACAGAAACCACCGTGACGATTTCGTTGTCCTCGGCTGAATTCGATCCATATCTCACCGTTGAAGATACCGATGAATTTGAGATCGGCTCTGACGATGACAGCGGCGGCAACTTTAACTCGTTACTCGAAATTACACTAGCCCCCGGCGACTACCGTGTGGTCGTCAGTAGCTTCTTTGGTACACCAAGCGGTTCTTATACACTGTCAATCAACTAAGCTCATCCTAACATCTAGCAACAAAAAAGCGGCCGACAGTGTGGCCGCTTTTTTGGTTGTCTCATGAAGCTAGTTGCTGGCTGGGGGTGAAGCTTCGAACCAGTCTTGAATATCAATAATCCAACCGATATTGCCTTGGGTGTCTTCATATTGCCACCACATCAAATATTCAGCCGAGTAAGGGCCGCCCACAACCGTCAACACTTCGCCTGCTTCTACCTCGCGGATAAAGTCAGCTTCAGTCGAAGGCTCGGCGCGGAAGTTAGCGCGGTTGCCCAAGTTGGTGACGGTGACAGTGCCACCCACTTGAATGCCACCCGTTAGATAGGTGGCGGTGCTGGCCCGCAAACGGGTGTTTATGTCGGCAATATTGGCCGGAATCCAGCCTAACTCGCCGGTTGCCGTAAATACCCGAATCCAACGGCTGCCATTGGCATCAGTCTGTTGCGTTTGGCCATCCCACAGCACGCGGTCGCCCCAACGCAACGCATCCACCTCGGCGGCGGCATCATTTGGCTCAATGCGGGCCACGGTAGGGCTGCCACCCGCCAAAATTTCATAAACAACCGTCGTCAACCCTTGTTGGGTAGTGTCGGCTTGGGCAAAGTGCAAATGTTGTGCCCATAAGCCACCCACAAAGGCGATAGCTAGGGCTGCAATCATGCCAAAGGCGCGTAATTGTCGCTTCACAGTGTATCTGTCTCCTCAAAATAGTTCATAAAATCGGCAAAAGTGTAGACCATCCTTGGCCAGACTGCAAGCACCGTCATTCAGACGGTGGCGGATCATCGTGCAGATGGTAGGCTGGCCCACAAAAGCGCAGGTGTCACAAATTCTAGGTTGCTGCCGTCAGGCTGAATGCGATATGTCCCACTTTGCAAACGGCTAGCGGCCCCGTCTTGCTGCGAAATATAAAAATAGATTGCATCGTTGTTCCACACCAATACTCCCGGACGGGTTAACAAAAAGCTATCGGTGGGGCCGTCAAATTGCAATAATACCGTTTGTTCATCAGAATCAGGATTATAAACCACCAAACGCAATGGGTGGGTTGTGCCCGTTTGGGTTTTGGTTTCTGACCAATAAACCACTCGTGAATCATCGGGCGCAACATCGGCTACGCGGGCCATGTGCCCAAACGGAGCCACCGAAAAACTTGAACCCGTGATCACATCGGTCAAGACCACGCCACGATGAGGATCGCCAGCGCTTTGGGCTGGGCGCGATGTAATTAGACGCTGCAAGGTATCTTCATAGAGCAATCTGGTAGAAGGCGTGGCCAAGCGTGGATCAATCAATTTTGCGAACAATGTTTCTGAGACAATGCCACGAGTCACCACTTCAAATGCAAACAAATCGTTATTGATCCAGCCGCGAGGGGTAAAGATGGTGCTGTCATCTAGGGCAATATCGCCTAGATCGGCATCGGTGCTGGGTATGGGCCGAAAAACGGCATTGCTGGCATCTTGACGGATGGCCAATGCGCCGTGCCCTTGCTCATCGGTGGTTTGAAACAACAATTTACTGCTATCGGGTGACCACCACAAATTATTTTGGTTACAGCCACCCGTTGTTTGAAATTGATCCACAGTGGACAGCGTTAGCAAATCTAAAATGCCACAGGTCACCACTTCAGTTGCACCATCTGGTACAGTAAAAATGCCATATTGACCATTGGGACTAATGGGATGAATACCATACCGATAGCTAATGTTAAAGGCAAAAAAACGATTTTCGACCGTATCTAGCGTAACATTCATCACTGTATATTGGTCGCTAAAACTTTCAATGTTAAAAAATAAGGTTTCGGGAACCAGTGGCTCGGTCAATGGCAAAACAGGCATAGTAAAAGCCGGTGGCAGATAGGGAGCATTTTGGGGCATTGCACCCGAATTGAGCGGCACATTCCACCGATATTGAATCGTGCCGCCATCTTGGCCTTGAGCGGGCCCCATCTGCCCCCACAATAGCCCCGCTATCAATACCAACATTAACAATCGAAACCAACGCTTCATGACATTCTCTCCTAATACACAAGTGGCAATAACGTTGTCAACAAATGAGGTGGCTGAATGTGGCTAGCCACCAACAATTGATCAACTTGCGCGGTGGGGATCATTTTTTGGGCATCTTGAT
>CAZLPC010000197.1:4790-6245 GCA_964561305.1 uncultured Anaerolineae bacterium | reverse complement strand
CAGCAAAACAGGCGCAGGTGTGCCCCGATCATCTTGGGCAAGGGCCGTAGGGCCGCTGGTGGGGGTTTGGTTGTCTTGGGCACTTACGGGTTGCCAAAGGGTCAGACCCCAAACCATTAGACCTAACAATAAACACAAGAGTACCACAGCATATTTTTTAGGCATGATTAATCTCCGCTAGACCAAATAGGCGTTCGGCGTTGGCGGTGCTAATAGCCGCAAATTCAGCTTCAGAAACTTGGTGAAGCATGGCCATCCGCTCGGCAACTAAACGCACATGGGCTGGTTCGTTGCGCTGCCCACGGTAGGGATGTGGGGTAAGATAAGGGCCGTCAGTCTCAATTAAGATTCTATCAAGCGGCACCGCAGCGGCCACCTGTCGCAATTCGTCGGCGTTTTTGAAAGTTACTGGCCCCGTAAAACCCAAATAAAAACCCAAACCTAAGGCTGTCTCGGCAATGTCAACCGATGCTGAAAAAGAGTGCATTACGCCGGGGTTGGCCTTTAAGTCGGGGGGCAGGCTGGGTATCCATGCTTTTAGCGTGGCGATGACATCTTCGCTGGCATCGCGGTTATGGATGATAATTGGCAGCTTTAAGCGCCGCGCCAGTTCTAGTTGCGCTTCAAAGGCGGCTTGTTGTATGCCCTTTGGCACTTTATCCCAATAATAATCTAGCCCAATTTCCCCAATAGCAATTACTTTAGGATGGGCCGCGAGGTGTTCTAGGGCAACGATAGCTTCGGGCGACCACGACGCGGTAGAATTGGGATGCAAAGCCACCCCCGCATACACCGCGCTATAGGTCTCACTCATGCTAATGGCCCCTTGCGAGGTGATCAGATCCGTACCGGGGTTAATGATGCGCGTTATGCCGTTTGCTGTGGCATTGGCCACAACCACATCCCGATCAGTATCATAAGCATGAAAATCAAGATGGCAGTGTGTATCAATGAGGGTGGGATGTGTCATGCTCTACTCCTAATAGGTGGGCAGGCCGTCTTTTAGCATTTTGATGTCGGCATCAACCATCATGGTGACCAGTTGTTGAAACGACACCCGCGGTTCCCAGCCCAGTTGTTGGCCAGCCTTGGCGGGGTCTCCCACCAACAAGTCAACTTCGGCGGGGCGTGTATAGCGCGGATCGTTAAAGACCACATGCTCATCTACTGATAAGTCCAAATGACCAAATGCGACATCTATAAACTGACGCACGCTAAAGGTTTCGCCGGTGGCAATCACATAATCTTCAGGTTGGTCTTGTTGCAACATCAGCCACATAGCCTCGACATAATCGCCAGCAAAGCCCCAATCGCGGCGGGCATCGGGGTTGCCAAGGTGCAGTTTTTGGTCAGTAAGCCCTAGCTTAATGCGGGCGGCGTTCCATGTGATTTTGCGGGTCACAAATTCAATACCACGTCGTGGTGATTCATGATTGAACAAGATGCCGCTAACAG
>CAZLPC010000197.1:2087-4780 GCA_964561305.1 uncultured Anaerolineae bacterium | reverse complement strand
TAGCTTTCGCGGTAATTAATGGTCATCCAATGGCCATAGACCTTTGCCACCCCATACGGGCTGCGAGGATAAAATGGTGTAAGCTCGCGCTGGGGGGTTTCGCGCACTTTCCCAAACATTTCAGAACTAGACGCTTGGTAGAACTTGGCATCGGGTTTTACATGACGGATGGCATCAAGCACACGGGTAACCCCCAAGGCCGTAACATTGCCGGTAAGGGTGGGTTGTGTCCATGATGTGCCGACAAAACTTTGGGCTGCTAGATTATACACTTCATCGGGTTGAGCGATTTCAATAGCCGATTGTAAAGACGTTTGATCGAGCATGTCGCCTTGCACTAAATTGATTCGGTCTTGAATGTGACTAATGCGCCCAAAGTTGATGGTGCTGGTGCGGCGTACTAGGCCATAGACTTCATAGCCTTTGGTTAGCAAAAATTCTGCCAAGTAAGAACCATCTTGCCCTGTAATGCCAGTAATGAGTGCGTGCTTTGCCATGTTTCTGAGTATCCTTTAGGTTGTATCGAATCGTCTATATGCTTTGTCGGGCATCTGCTAAGATGTCGCGGATGGTTTGTTCTATAGCAAACCGAGGTTGCCAACCGCATTCATGATAGATCTTGCTGGCATCGGCGACAATACGCGGTACGTCAATTGGACGAAGGCGTGCCTCATCAATTTGGATGCTAACTTTAATGTCGGCAATTTCAATGAGCATATCTACCAATGAGCGGATTGAGAAGGCCTTTCCAGAGCCAATATTATACGGTTCACCGACGCGCCCCTTGCTTAAAATCAAATCATAAGCCCGTACCGTATCACGTACATCTGTAAAATCGCGCTCGGCAGCTAAATTGCCTACTTCTAAGATAGGCGATTGTTGCCCTTTTTCCATACGGGCAATTTGGGCTGCAAAGTTAGCGATGGCAAAACGGTGGCTTTGGCCGGCCCCAATGTGGTTAAACGGACGAGCGATATAAATTGCTAGTCCTTCGGCGGCAATGTATTGCTGGCTCAACAGTTCTTGGGTCATTTTGCTAACGCCATACGGATTGTTGGGATAGGTGGGGTGTTGCTCTGAGACAGGCGAGGCCTGAATTTGTCCATAAACCTCAGCCGAACTCACCATCATCACGCGGGTGGTGGCCGCACCCCGCAGCGCCTCTAGCAAATTGAGCGTGCCTTTAATGTTGTTTTCGAGGGTTTCCCATGGGTGTTTGAAGGAAGAGCCAACATGCGACTGGGCAGCAAGATGATAAACAATGGTTGGTGCGGTTTTTTGAAAAACGGTGCGAATCGCGTCGGCATCTAGCAAATCAACTTCATAAATGGCGGCAAAGTGTGGATCATGGTCAGAGGTGCGCGAGATGCCATATAGTGTATGAGATGGTTGTTGTAGATAAGCGGCTACATGTTTGGCAACAAAACCCGTTGCACCTGTAATTAAAATATTTTCCACGCTTGTCTCCTAGCCATCAGTCATCCAAACGCGGCTAGTATACGGGGGATGATCAGAAATGTGCAACGGCTGATCATAGCCGAATGTGCCAAAACCACAAAGGATGACCAGCAGGCCACCCTTTGTGATGAAAATAAGATCGATTGAGAAGCCTATTTGCGACGAGTACGAGCTTGCAAGCTAAAGAGGGCGAACATGAAGGGGAATACACTTAAAACTAATGCGCCCAATAACCCATTGAGTAACTCGGTCGAATCCCAGCCATAAATGAGTAGCTCGCGGCTGGCATCTAAAATGTAGGTAATGGGATTGAGCTGGGCCACCACCTTAAACCAACCATCTAGCGCCTCTAGGGGCAAATAGGTGGTCGACAGAAAGATAAGTGGAAAGAAGATGAAGCTTGCGCCTTGTGTAGCGGCTGCATTGCCGGTGCGAAGTGCAATTGCTACTGTAAAGCCACCAAAACCAATGCCGATCATCACTGAGAAACCTAGAATCACCACCACACCCGCCAGCCCTGTTTCAGGTTTTAGCCCCAAGAACATAGCCAAGATCATGATAATGATGGTTTGCAACAACACCACAAACCCACTCGAAATAATGTGCCCCAACAATAGCGCACCACGATTGATAGGTGTCAGCAACAACTTGTCGAAATAGCCGCTTTCAATGTCACGCACCATTGCTTGGCCGGCGGGCGAGTTTAGAGCTGCGCTAAAAATGGCAACAGGTAGCGTAAACGCCAAATAGTCTACACCTTGTAATGGCCCCGGAAATTCAGTGATGCCCCCCAAAGACGCTTCATAAATTAGCAAGAAGAACACGCTAATGAACAAACTAGGGATGATAGCATCTGGAATGCGAAACAACACCATAAGGCTGCGGCGCGTCATCATTAATAACTGACCCAAAAGTGACATGGTATTCGACTCGGTGATGGCTTGGGTAGAAAGTGATTTTGAACTGGCAATGCTGGTCATGTAGGCACTCCTTTAGGATAATATTAGGCTACTTGGCTATTGTCGTTGGCTTGGGCATCAGCCTCAAAACGAAGGCCGGTTACTTGCAAGAACACATCGTCAAGAGTGGGTGTGTTCAGCGTCAGCGAAATAGGTTTCATACCAGCCGCCTCAAGACGGTTGATCACCATGGGAACAGCATTGGCGGCTTGCGGAATATAGAGCCGTAATGAGGTGCGATCTAGCTGTGAGCGTGTAAAGTCATCTGCCAACATT
>CAZLPC010000197.1:0-2077 GCA_964561305.1 uncultured Anaerolineae bacterium | reverse complement strand
TTAGCGTTTTCCGCGTTTTCGGCTGTTTCAAACGATACGCTGATGGATTCTGTTCCTAGACCAGCCTTTAAGACAGCAGGCTTGCCTTCGATAGCGATTTTGCCCATGTTGATAATGGCGATGCGATCTGCCAATTGGTCGGCTTCTTCTAAATATTGGGTGGTCAGGAAGATAGTCATGCCTTTGTCGCGGTTAAGGCGGCGCACTTCGTCCCAAATATCGCGGCGACTGGCAGGGTCAAGACCTGTTGTAGGCTCGTCTAAAAACAAAATCTCTGGCTCGTGTACGAGAGCCAGCGCCAAATCTAGGCGGCGGCGCATTCCACCACTATATTTGCCAACCGGACGGTCTGTATATTCCTCTAGCTTAACCAAGTTCAACAATTCGTCGGCGCGTTGACGGGATTGGAGTTTGTTCATACCAAAAAGATGGGCTTGCAAGGTCAGCAATTCCAACGACTTCATCAGTGGGTCTAGCCCAATTTCTTGCAGGGCTACCCCCGCAATACGGCGCACATGGGCCGCTTGGCTAACAATATCAAACCCGCCTACCACTGCGTGGCCTTGAGAGGGGAGAGCAAGGGTGGTTAGCATAGCCACTGTTGTGGATTTGCCTGCACCATTGGGGCCCAAAAACCCAAAAATTTCACCTGCTTTGACTTCAAACGAAACATCATCTACTGCCCGAAATGCCTCTTTGCCATAAATTTTGACCAGTTTATCGGCCGCAATCATGGTTTGCATGGTCGCTACTCCTCATACACCTGTTATATTGATGGGCAAGTACTTTTGACATACTGTGATTGTGTATAGTTTAAATTGAAAGAGGATGAAAATATGCTATAAAATTGCGGCCCTTTTGTACATTCTTGCGCTGGGGATCAAAAAAACAGGGGAGCTGACTCCCCTGTTTGCCTGTTGCTGTTTGTGCTTATTTGGAAGCAATCTCTATAAGAATTTCAGCCAGCTGGACAGGCGCAGTTACATAGGGAACATGTCCTGTATTAAGCGCATAAACATACTCGACGGGAGTATTAGAAAGCATATAGGCTTGCAGTTGTGCGCTAACAATAACGTCTGCTGCTGTTATAATATAGGCTTTTTCGACAGCTCCAAAATTTTCTTCGGTCACGACAACAGGCTCAGTAAGGGGGATAACTGGCTCTGAAATTTGCGACGCTGCCACAGTTAATAATTGGTCTGCATCACAATCTGGGCAAAAGCCTGTTGCAAATACATCATCAATAACCGTAGCCAGTAGCGTTGCGTCGTCTACCACAAAATTACCTTCTTGCCCCAACAAACTATAGTTGTCTTCGCTGGCAATTGTCAGTAGGCTATCGCCATTAAGCGGCAAATAGGCAGACACATAGACTGCTGTCTGAATTTGATCGGGAATGGCTTCGGCCACTACTGAAATAACCATGCCACCAAAGCTATGACCTACCAACACAACAGGTTGATCTTGTTGTTCTATGACAGCGATTACGGTGTCTCGATAGCGTTCTAGGCTCGCTTCAAAACTAGGTGTGGTGTCCTCGCCTCTGGCGGGTAGATTTACTGCAATGGCGGTGTGGCCGGCGGCTTCTAGCTCGGCAATCACTGGGACCCAGCCAGCTCCATCTTGAAACGCACCGTGCACCAACACAAATACTGCACTATCTGACTGGGCTTGGGTGGAGGGTGCTGCCTGAGGAATCACCATAGCAACCAACACTATGGCAAACATGAGTATCAATAGACGACGTACCATAACTTATAGCTCCTTTGAGAGTTGGATATTTTTAGCGCGGTTCTTTTTACGCGATGCACTAAAGCATACTTGCGATATACTAGAGGATGAATGGTTCAATAGCCTTTTTTCATGTCTGTTACTCTGGAAAATAAATTGACAACCGATACACTTGATCAAGTTTTATCTATGTTGCGTTTACAAGCGACCGATGTTTATAGCTTGTCGTTGACTGGAACATGGGGTCTGCAATTGACAGCAGCCCAACAGTCATCGTTTCATGTAATAGAGCAGGGGACTTGTTGGTTACTTTTGCCAGAGGAGCCGAAGCCGATACAATTGCATG
>CAZLPC010000196.1:5027-6277 GCA_964561305.1 uncultured Anaerolineae bacterium | reverse complement strand
CGGTGGGGTTATCGAGTTGTTCGCGCACATCGGCAATATAAACGTTATAACCCATCGCTTGAAGCTGTGGTGCATACAGCGCCCATGCATCGCCATCTTGTCCGCTATCGTGCAAGAGTAAAATTAAAGGGGCTGGCCGCGACTGTGCGCCAAAAAACAATACAGATAAAAGCGAACCATCCGCAGCAAAAAATTGAAGTGGTACAGATTGGGCTGTGGGTTCTAAAAGTGTGGGGGTAAAAAGCCCTGCACTATCCAATTCACCTTCGGCAGCTAAAGCCACGCTAGTAGGTTCGCTGCGCCCTAATGACGAATCAGAGCCTTCGGTGGGTATAAATGGCAAAATCGTAGGGCTAGGAGCCAGAAAAGCAGGGCCTTCAGGGGAAGGGGTGGCAATGGTGGGTACGCACGCTGTTGTTACCACCATCATTGCCACCAACCATAACCAGCGCGTGCTAAGACGCGCTGGCCAGTGCATCCACTGATGATTTAAATGCTGCACCACGTTCTGCAAAATCTGTGAAAGTATCATAAGGTAAACCACCCGGACTAAACAGCACCAAGCCACCTTCGCCTGCCGAGCGATAGGCAGCATTGACGGCATCTTCTACAGTTTCCACAACATTAATCGTGGTAAGGGCTTTTTCGACCAGCATGTTTTTAGCCCTCGAGATAGCATCGGCAATATCGCCGCCAAATTCGCCAAAGCAAACCACTGTTTCGGCGCGTGCAGCGGCAGCAAGTGCCAATGTTTGCCAGTCGAAGTGTTGATCGCGCCCGCCCAAAATTAAAATAAGGGGACGTTTAACCACTGCTTCTAATGAAATAACGGTGCGTTCTGGTGAAATGGCAGCACTATCGTTGATCCACGTTATATCGCCAGTGGTTGCCACAAATTCGAGCCGATGCGAAACACCTCTGGTAGTGGTGATGACATCGCGCATGAAATCGGCCTGAATGCCTAAGGCTCCCGTAATGGCACACGCAGCCGCCACATTAGACAGATTGTGTTCGCCTAAAAGTGCAATATCCCGATCATCGCATACCACTTTGGCCATACCAGTCGGTGAAGATAACCCCGCCAGAATAAGGCGATTGCCCGCAAAACATGCGCCATTTGCCACCAGCAAATGCGTTGAAAACGAGGCATGTTCGCTGGGTGCTAGGTCGGCCATCGTAGCGGCTACTTGATCATCGCGGTTAAAGACAAATAATTCATCGCGGCGTTGATGATTGTAAATGTTCGCTAG
>CAZLPC010000196.1:0-5017 GCA_964561305.1 uncultured Anaerolineae bacterium | reverse complement strand
CGCCGACGCATAGGTATCGATGTTGTCATAGCGATCAATGCCGACAGGCGCTAAATTCATCAATGCCCCGACATTTGGACTAATGGTGGCATTCTCTAAATGTGTGCTTCGCAGCTCTAGCACCACATAATCCTCGGACTGCATATCTGGCAGATCATAAAGCGGAATGAAGCTGCCACCACCCCACACCCGTCGGCTAGCCTGTCCCAAAATGGCATACACCAGCGCTGCTGTCGAAGACTTGCCCAAACTGCCCGTAATACCGATCACTTTGGCGGGGCAGGCTTCCATAAAAAGCACTGCCTCATTCGTAATGGGTACACCCCGCTCATACGCCATCCGTAAAATGGGAGCATGAAGCGGTATGTTAGACGATACACATAGCATATCAACCTCGTCTAACAACTCCAAACCGTGACCACCCATCGCAAAGCTGACATTTGGCTCTAGCAGAAAATCAATAATATCATCTGCCAGTTCGCCAGCATCACGCCCATCGGCGATGACCACACTGGCCCCTTGGGTGGGCAACCAATGAGCGATGCGCTTATTTTCATCATCCATACCTGCAACTAAAATGCGCTTGCCATCTAAATTTGACATACTATCACCTGTCAACCATTATTCTGCGAATTCGAGGCTTAAAATAACCTGCGAACTCGGCAATACATATAACGTATAGCGTAACTCACTTTGAATGAGTGCTAGTGTGCCTGATTCTAGCAGAAATCGAAACGCACCGATGTAGAGATAATGCCCATATCGCTCAACAGTTCCGGTTACAGGCTGCACTCGACCCCGCAACAGATCAACGCCCATTAGCCACGCCTGAAAATTCCCCAATAGATAAAATACACCCAAAATGGCACTAATGGCATAGCCAATTAAGGCTGCGTCATCATCCCACACCGAAAACAACGCTGTTTTTTGACCCCACGCCACCAATATCCATGTAACGATGATAGGAGCCACCAGCAACAATAATAAAATAAGATTATTAGCCCAAAACCGCCGCCAAAGTTGTTGGCGTTGGCGGCGCGTGGTGCGGCCAGCGCGATTAGCGCGTAAGTCATCGCTAGAAAAGTTAAATGCGCGGCCCAATTGCGAGATAGGCGTTAATTCATTGTGCCCCACTGTTGTTATCCATTTCTCAGTTGCACAGCCCAGTCTCGATACAAATTAACTAACCCACTAAAAACAGGGGCGTTGCCCGCCGCATAATTGTCCATGCCATGCCGATTGTCGCCTGTGCCAATGTCGCGTCCCGTAGCCGAAAATCCCCACTGCATAAAACCGGCTGCACCGCTACTCATCCACGCATTTAACTTCATACTCGTAAACTCGACGCGATTAGGATTGTTGATGGTAGAGCCAAACTCTTCGACAATGAGCGGTTTGGATAACGAGCGCAGTACGCGCAAATCTACCAACGAGCGTCCCTCTTCATCGGCCATTGCTGCATTGGGATCGGCTTCTCTTTGATAAAAATGAACGGTGGCAAAGTCAAGGGTAGGGATGGCATACAAGCGGCGGGCATAGTCTTCGGCATTGCGGAATGCGGGCGTGCCGTGCCCAGTGTTGACCAAGCCTGTTGTAATGAGGTGATTGGGAGCAATTTGCCGAATGGTGCGGCTTACATTTTGATGAAAATTGAAAAACGCATCACCATCAGGACTATTAGCGGGCTGAGGATGAATGGCAAACTCATTGCCAAGCTCCCACGCAAAAACTGCTGGATGGTCACGCAGTGCCGTGACCATCCGCTGCACAAAGGGCAAATAGAACTGCTTATAACCTTCCTGATGAAAATAGCCAGTTTTGTCGACATGTCCTAAAACTTGATTATGAAAACGTGGTCGGTCTTCGGGTATGCAAAAGCCGCTTTGTGCTAGCGAATCCGTGAGCGCGATAATCGCCAATAAACTACCCTGATGCAGCTTATCAAGCGCAGCCCGCACCAAGCTGATTGAGGTCTCGGCATCTACTAGATGGTGAGGGGCAAACAAACGCACTACGCGCATTCCTATTTGGCGTAAAACAGTAATTTGCATATCTTGATCATTGGCAGTGGCGGCGGGCAAAACATCGGGCCGTGTATAATAGGCGAACTCGCGCAGGTTGGCCCCAACAAAGCGAAACGGGCGGCCATCTAATAAAAATTCTGTACCACGAGTTTGCACACGACCGCTTGTGCTGGTGCCAAAATCACCATTACCATCACGTTCGCCAACACGCTCTAATAAACGCTGTCCAGAGCTTTCGTTGGCTTCGGCCACCCATTCATCAGGGCCAGTTCTAATGAGCTTGCGCCACACCCAGCCTTGTTCTCCTACTTGCCGAATGTTACCATCCAGCGTCAATTTTTCACCCTGCGAAACACGACGAACAACCTGTGCTGTTAGGTTTGGCGCATTGCGAACATTGACAATGCCACCAATCACTTGCCATGTTTGGGGATCGGGTGGTGGGGGCGACGCACTATCAATCAGTTGTATAAAGCGTTCGCCACTGGTCAGGTCTATCTCGGCGATCCACGCTGGGGAAGCGCCCACCAAACGCCGCCAAATAATGTTATTGGCTTTAACAGGTTGGTCTTCAACCTCGACCTCGGCGTTTTGGCGCAAGATCCGTAGTACAGCGCTGCCGACTACGGCTGGCAAGCTGCGGACATTAAGTGCAGAAACAACAACCTTTGCTCTTTTAGCCATTCTGATCCCCCGATTTTTTAGGAATATTTTTGGATTTATCTAATAATTTTTATTTTTATAACAACGCAAACGCCACACCTGTCATAGCCGCTAAGATACCCACTAGCCAGAAGCGTTGCACAACTTGAGTCTCGCTCCAGCCACCTTCTTCAAAATGATGATGCAAGGGTGACTTCCGAAAAATTCGTTGTCCCCCCGATAGCTTAAAATAACCCACCTGAATAATTACACTAAGTGCCTCGGCCACTGGAATGATGGCGATAATCGGTAACAGTAACCACTGTCCCGTCATCAGGGCCACGGTTCCTAGGGCAGCCCCCAATGCCAAAGAGCCTGTATCGCCCATAAACAGTTGGGCAGGGTGCGCGTTATACCACAAAAAGCCAAAACATGCTCCCACCAAGATAAAGCAAAACTGTACCAAAAACACTTGGCCTTGCAACTGCGCGATAAGCCCATAGGCAGCAAACGCACTGGCTGTGATGATGCCAGCCAAGCCATCCAGACCATCAGTAAAGTTGAGCGCGTTAGATGTCCCAACAATGATAAATACGCCTATTATCACCCATAGCGGGGCTGGAATATTAATTTCAGTGGGGATAAGGGGAACCAGCAATTGATTGCTAAATTGCACACCTGTTGTACTCATAAAAATCACTACTGCCGCCGAAAATAATAATTGGGCGCGGAACTTGCTGCGGGCTGAAATACCTTCGCCTTTAATACCGCGAGATTGGCGGATGCCTTCCCAGTCATCGTACGCGCCCAAAAAGCCAAACACGGCTAGTACACTAAGCGGAATCAAAATAGATTGGCCCGTAACCCCTTCGCGCAGCAAGTCGGCAATATTAAGACCCAGCGTTAGCCCTAATACCGGGATCACGATCAAGATACCGCCCATGGTGGGTGTGCCTTGCTTTTTCTCATGACCGGTGGGCATTTCGGCGCGGATGTTTTTGCCAACACGCAAGCGAATTAATATCTCTACAAATGGCCCGCCCCAAATGGTAACAATCAAAAATGTGAAAGCCCCCAATGAGAGCGCAAATGGTAACTCTGCGACCAACTCTAACCCCCTTAGTCTCGCCCGAAAGGATTGCCGCCATCGGTGATAAGTTGACGGCGCAAGTTATCGGGAGGAATTTCAAATAATACTACTAAGCGGGACGCGATATCCGCAAACAACGGCGCAGATACTTGGCTGCCCCAATATTCGTCGGGCTGATCGAGCATAATCAGAATCGTTAGTTGCGGATTGTCGGCGGGTATAAAGCCGATAAAACTGGCCCAACTGAGCGTATCAGAGTATTGACCACCGATAATTTTTTGGGATGTGCCAGTCTTACCGGCTACGCGGTAGCCGTCTACCCGTGCCAAGCGGCCCCATACCTCGGGGCCTTCGTCTTCAACGGCGCGTTCCATCATGCCCAGCACCTGTTGGGCTGTTATCGCCGAGATAGGGCGGCTGATGGGGGCGGGTTCTATGCGACGGATGGTCGCGCCATCGGTAAACGAGCGTACAATATGTGGCTGCATAACCAAGCCCTCATTGGCAATTGCATTCACCGCAGTGAGCATCTGTAAGGGGGTAACCGAAATACCTTGTCCAAAGCTGGTTTGCACAAAGTTAAACTCGCCATAAGCGGGGGTATTGGGCCAGTTGACAATGCCAGCACCTTCGCCCCACATATCAACCCCTGTCGGCACACCCAAGCCAAAAGCCCGTAAATAGCCATACCAACGATCCGAGCCAAGGCCGGGATAAGCGGGCCCACCAATAAGCCAACGCGCTGTGCAGGTATTGAGCGAATTAATGATACATTGCGAAAACGGCACGATGCCACGCGCAAACGACAACCCCGGCGAGCTATCGGCATCACAAATATCGCCCCCAGCAATCTGCTCGCAGCCTTGGTTGTTATAAGACCAATTGAGGTCGGCAATGCCAGAGTCTAGGGCGGCAGCGGCGGTTAGCACCTTAAAAATACTACCCGGCTCATAAATCATTTGAATAGCGGGGTTAAAAAGCGGTTTTTCTTCTTGTGGAATAGTGTTATATTCATCAATTGTAAAAATGGGGTAAGAAACCATCGCCAAAATTTCGCCTGTTTCGGGATTCATCACCACCACAGTGCCACCCACCGCGTTTTGCGCTTGTACAACCTCAGCGAGGGCCTGCAATACAATCCATTGAGCGTCGCGGTCTATGGTTAGGGTTATATCTTGGCCATCACGAATCAATAAATTGCGCGAAATATCATCAATCAGTAAGCCAGTTTCGGTGGTAATCAATGATTGGCCAGCTAATG
>CAZLPC010000195.1:1713-6287 GCA_964561305.1 uncultured Anaerolineae bacterium | reverse complement strand
TTGGCAATGGCTTCAATTTCACTAATGCGGTCGCCCAGTGTTTTCATGGCCGCAAACACATCGTTCATTGTCGCTTCAAAGGCTGCATCATCAGCGTTGGGGTCGGCGGGTGGTTCTTGGGCAAGTGCGGCTGTGGCCCCAGCATAGTTTTGAGCTTGCAGGGCCGCCAAAACAGCGCTAGCTTGGGCAAAACGCACCCCTAGCGCCAGTTTTTTGTTGCCGCGCAACTGCCCAGTGCCCTTGCTTAGTTTATTACGATGATTCCGTAAGGCCTCTACCTCTTGCAGCATTTCGCGGCGGTGGAGATCTAGGCGCAAAATCTCGTCCACGCGCTCTAGGGCAGCGGCATCGTTCAGTTTTCGCAGTTGGTCTTTCACCCAATCGGGCTTTTCACGGATAAGGTTCATGTCTAGCATCAACATCTCCTAGCGTTTAGGGTTGTTCTCATCGTCTAAGGGGCGGGTAAAATCTTGGTACAAACGGCGGCCAGCGAACAAAAAGCCAATGATGATCACGCCGTAAATCAGCAAATCGAACACATCTCTTGAATCCAAAACACAACCTCCTGTGCTTACTTGTATTTAAATGCAAAAAGCCCCATTCGACGCTCAGGACGAAAGGGACTTCGTGGTGCCACCTGAAATTTGCCGCCGATTCACACCGACAGCCTCAAAAAGTCTATCAAAAAGACTATACGCGCTAACGGGCGCACCCGATCATACTTAGCAATGCACAGCAAAAGATATGCTGGCATGGGTTTGTACATACTGTAGGCAGAAGTGGAATAAGGTTTGGGCTGCTGCCGTTTTTCACCACCCAACGGCTCTCTGGTTTGCAGGCGCTCATCACCATATATGTCTTCTGCAAAGTTTTTAATATTGGTGTTATGCTACTAGGATAACGGCCCACAACGCTATTTGTCAAGCAAGCTCCAATTCTTAGAACTTGTAAGTCAAAGCCTGTTTTTATAAAATAATTATACATTTCAGGAAGCATAGGACTAAAAAAACAAATGACAAAACCCACTATCTTGATCACCGGGGCCAATGGCGAGGTCGGCCATGGGCTAATCCGTAAACTAGGCGAACAAGATTACCCCCTGCTAGCGATAGATATGCGCCCTATTGATGAATCGTTAGCCCCTTACCTACGCCGCACATGGGTCGGTGATATTTTAGACAATGCCCTGTTGTCGCATATTTTCGATGCGTATAACATTGACATTATTTTTCACATGGCAGCCATACTTTCTACCACTGCCGAGCAGCAGCCAGTATTGGCGCATCAGGTGAATGTTCAAGGCACGCTTAACCTACTAGAACTAGCCCAAGCCAGCGCCCAACACCGCGACACACGCCTTAAATTTATCTTTCCTAGTTCTATCGCCGTTTATGGCTTGCCCGATGTAAGCACCAAATTGGCAGCAGCGGCGGTGGATGAAAACAGCTATTTACAGCCAATGACGATGTATGGCCTAACCAAGTTACACTGCGAAGGGTTGGGCCGCTATTATACCCAGCACTATCGCCAACTTGACCCCACCTCTCACACAAACAACATAGATTTTAGAGGTTTGCGCTTTCCGGGCCTTATTAGTGCCGATACACTGCCATCGGGCGGCACCAGCGACTTTGGCCCAGAGATGCTTCATTCCGCCGCCCAACACCAACCTTATGCAGCATTTGTGCGCCCCGATAGCACTATCCCATTTATGGCCATGCCCGATGCCATTAAATCGCTATTGATGTTGGCCGAAGCCCCCGCCGAAAAATTGTCGCGCCATACCTATAATGTCACCAGCTTTAGCCTAAGTGCTGCCCAAATTGCCGAGCAGGTACTGTCGTTCTTCCCGAATGCCAATATTTCGTATGTGCCCCACGCTGGCCGTCAGCAGATTATAGACAGTTGGCCAGCACTACTAGATGATTCGGTGGCCCGCGCCGATTGGGGCTGGCAACCAGACTATGATGCGAGCCGTGCCTTTACTGATTATTTGGTTCCGGCCATTCAGCAACAGTATCGAATTGAGCAAAACGCCTAAGCCTTTGCTAAATGTTCGCATATTGTCTCGACATAGCCCCAGCACCACGCTACAATCACACGGGCGAAGGGCACAGCGTACACAAGATGGGCTTGCACAGCCCATTTTTACATCACAACGCCTGCCCTTGACGCTCCTCTACAAAGGACTAAAGAAGGAATGTACACATGGCCGACTTTAAAAAAGCTGACCTGCTAGACATGTATTATGATATGGTCTTGATACGGCACTTTGAAGAGCGTTGTGCGGCGCTGTATCAAGAAGGCAAGATCGGCGGCTTCTTGCATTTGTATATTGGGCAAGAGGCAACAGGCGTTGGGGCGATTCGCGCTGTGCGCCCAGAAGATCATATCTTTACTGCCTACCGCGACCACGGTATTGCCATTGCACGCGGGCTAGATGTTAATGCACTGATGGCCGAAATGTTGGGTAAGGCCACTGGCATCAGCAAAGGCAACGGCGGCTCGATGCACCTTGCCAGCCGCGAACACAACTACTGGGGTGGCTATGCTATTGTGGGCGGACACCTACCCCTTGCTGCGGGTGTGGCCTTGCGGGCCCGCTATATGGAAGAAGACTTTGGCGTGTTGTGCCTAATGGGCGACGGCTCGACCAATATCGGCTATTTCCATGAATCGCTGAATCTTAGTGCCGTATGGGATTTGCCAGTGGTTTGGCTGGTCGAAAATAATCAATATGGTATGGGTACATCCGTTGGGCGTGCCTCTGGCGTAGAAGAAATTGTCAAAAAGGCCCAAGCCTATGGCATGAAAGAAGGCCCACGCTGTGACGGCATGGATGTTATCGCTACCTATGATGCCGTTAAAGAAGCCCTAGAATATGCCCGTAAGAACGGCCCTGTCTTGATGGAAGCGCTGACTTATCGGTTTGTTGGGCACAGTATGGGCGACCCCGAACGCTATCGCACCAAAGATGAGGTGCATCAATATTCGGAAGCAGATCCCATCGGCAAATTTGGCGTGTATATCAAAACCAAAAAAGTAACCGACAAAGAATTAGCCGAATTGGATGAAAAAGCCCTACAAGCGGTCGAGGCGGCAGTACAGTTTGCCGAAGAAAGTCCAGACCCAACCTTTGACTCTATCTTTGACAACATTTACATGTAAATCGCAAGGATTAACGAGCATGGCAGAAACCAAACGCATGACCATTCGTGAGGCCCTTAGCCAAGCCTTGCGCGAAGAAATGTACCGCGACGAGACCGTCTTTATCATGGGTCAAGAAGTTGGTTTGTGGGGCGGCACGTATGCTGTTACACGCGGCTTTCATGACGAATTTGGCGAACGGCGCGTGCGCGATACCCCCATCTCAGAGATGGCAATTGTAGGTGCAGGTGTAGGCGCGGCCATGGCTGGCTTGCGGCCTGTTTCTGAGCTAATGACCATCAACTTTGCCTTTTTAGCCCTAGACGCTATTGTAAACCACGCCGCCAAAATCCATTCTATGTTTGGTGGGCAGTTTAACGTCCCTCTCACCATCCGCACCACAACCGGTGGTGGCCGTCAGCTTGGCGCAACCCACTCGCATAGCCCAGAAATCATTTTTGCCCACTTTCCCGGCCTCTATGTTGCTTGCCCCGCTTTGGCTGATGATGCGTATGGCATGATGAAAGCGGCGATTCGCAATGACAACCCCGTGATGGTGATTGAACACAGCACGCTTTATCAAACCCGTAGTGAAGTGCCAATAGATGAAGATTATCTTGTACCTGTTGGCGAAAGCCGTGTGGTGCGCGAAGGCAAACACGTTACATTAGTTGCGTTCTCGAAGGGTGTGCATTGGTGTTTAGAAGCTGCCGACATCCTCGCCAAAGAAGGCATTGAAGCCGAAGTGGTAGATTTGCGATGGCTGCGACCACTAGACAGCAGCAAATTTATCGAGAGTTTCAAGAAAACCAACCGGATGGTGGTGGTAGAAGAGGGTCTGCCCCAATTTGGTGTGGGCGCAGAGATTACCGCACGGGTAATGGAAGAAGCCTTCGATTGGATGGACGCACCCATCAAGCGCGTCACAGCCGAGGATGTGCCGTTGCCCTACTCGCGGGAAATCGAACAAATGGCGTTACCCAACGCCCAGAAGGTCGTAAAGGCTGTAAAAGAGGTATTGTAAAATGGCCGAAATTCTAAACATGCCCAAACTTGGCTTTGACATGCAAGAAGGCACACTTGTGCGCTGGGTCAAGGTCATCGGCGATAGCATTAACAAAGGTGAAGTCATCGCCGAAATCGAAACCGATAAAGCCACAGTCGAAGTCGAAGCCCAAACAAGTGGCACAATCTTAAAACTGCTGGCCGAAGAAAACAGCATTGTCGAAGTGGGTGCGCCAATTGCCGTAATTGGCGAGGCCGGCGAAGATGCTAGTGCCATCGGTGACGATAGCAATGCCAGTGCTGCGCCCGTCAAAGAGGCCCCCACTGAGGCTGAATCCACAGAAGCTGAATCCGCCAGTCCAACACCTGCCGCACCCTCGGCGGCCCCCAGCACCAACGGAGCCAGTAACGAAGGCTTTCCA
>CAZLPC010000195.1:994-1703 GCA_964561305.1 uncultured Anaerolineae bacterium | reverse complement strand
CGCCGTATCTCCCGCGACAAGGGTATTAATTTAGGGGAAGTGCAAGGCTCGGGCCCCGGTGGGCGCGTAACCAAGCGCGATATTGAAGGCTTTGCGCCCGGCACAGATGCGCCCGCGGCCCCTGCTGTTGCGGCGGCTTCAAAACCAGCCGCTAGCGCTGCGCCCACTTATGCTGCCCCTCAAGGCCCAGATGTGGAAGAAATTCCGTTAACGCGGATGCGAAAGATCGTTGGCGAACGTACCCAAGCCAGCTTCCAATTTGTGCCACATTTCTTTGTCACCACAGAAATTGACATGGCTCCTGCCCTCGCATTGCGTAAAGAGATCAACGCCACTTTGCCCCAAGAGGCCAAAGTGACCGTTAATGACATGATCTTGAAGGCTGTGGCCCTCTCATTGCGCGACTTCCCGAACCTGAATACCCATTTTCATGGGGACAAGTTGGTGCGTCACAAACGCATTAACGTCGGGATTGCTGTGGCTGTGCCTAATGGCTTGATCAATGTGGTCTGTAAAGATGCCGACCGCCGCACCTTGTCCGATATGGCCGTAGACAACAAGCGCATGATCGCTGCTGTACAAGAAGGCAAAATGCGCCCTGAAGATGTCGAAGGTGCAACTTTCACCGTCAGCAATTTGGGCATGTATGATGTCGAACACTTCCTCGCGATCATCAATCCCCCCGAAGCCGCTATTTTAGCCGTGGGAT
>CAZLPC010000195.1:0-984 GCA_964561305.1 uncultured Anaerolineae bacterium | reverse complement strand
TCCGATCGCGGCGGTGGCCATGACATTCCATGTGGGATCGGCGCGTGAAGTGCCCGTCGTTGTCAATGGCGAGTTAGCCGTTGGTGTACGGATGAAAGCCACTCTCAGCGTAGATCATCGTGTCAGCGATGGCGCAGAAGGCGCTCAGTTTCTTCAAAAATTGAAGGACTTATTAGAACACCCAATGCGTTTGCTCATCTAAGACTGGCTTAGTTGAAAGATGTGCCTTGCAAAGCGGCGGCAACGGTTTTTTACCTATTTGTCGCCGCTTTGTTTTGCAGGCGTAGCTTAGGCGTTGTGGAAAAGTCAGCTAATTCTATGTAAGATAGCCGACTGACATGGAAAGTTTTTGGACGGAGACAGAACCGTTATGGGAACGAAATTAGGCAACAGCCGCCGTGGCCGTGATTCAGGCTTTCAGTGGCTGATTATTGGGGTCGTTTTGGGCATGGGATGTGCCTTTTCGTTTATGCTGACCCTTTATGTATTTGAGATTATTGATATACAGTTGGACGAAGCTGCAACGCCCGAAGTGGTGATTGCGACACCGATGCTAACCGCAACCACCGCCACCACCGCAACCGATGCTGATGCTGATACCCTAGCAACGGATGAAATAACTACGCCGGATGATGAGGCAGGCAATACGGGTGTCGGGGGGGGAGGCTCTGATACCAGCACTAACGGACTACCAACCGCCCTACCCGGCGGCCAAACGGCAGAAAATCCGCCTAGCACAGGCCCTAGTTCTAGCACCACCAACCCCACCACCGATAGTGGAGTAACGATCGGTGGGCCAGCCCCAACCCCAACCATTGGCTTCAGTTTAGGTGGTGGTGGGAACACAGACGGCGATGCAAACGGCAATGCAGAGGGCAACACAACGACAGGCAACGCACCGCAAACCACTGGCGATGGTATCGAAATTATATTGCCTGCGCCCAATGTGGGCATTAGTGGCCCAGCAACCAACACCACTGTAAC
>CAZLPC010000194.1:0-6290 GCA_964561305.1 uncultured Anaerolineae bacterium | reverse complement strand
ATATCATGGGGCAATGCTGGCAGAATTTATGCGTGGTCGGTTACTGATGGAACGTTGTTGCAAAACATAACCACTGATGAAGTTGGTGTGGTTGGCATGGCGCTTTCGCCCGATCGTACCCAGCTCTTGATCTATCAAAATGATGATATTGAGACATTTTGGACAGTTGGCGATGATGGATTTATCAGCCAAGGGCAACTGGCTTATGAATTTGATGCCAGTTTGGCCAGTGTGGCATGGCGTGACAACCATTTTATCGCGGTTTCACCCGCTAATACCTTCGACATTCTCATTTGGGACACCACCACTAACCAACTGGTCGGTACGCTATATGGGCACACCGATCGCGTCAGGCAATTACACTGGCTCGCAGATGGCCGCCATTTGCTTAGTATCAGCCAAGACGGATCGGCGCGGGTATGGGAAGTGTTCCGCGAAAATGGACAACCATTAGGGCAAGGCAAGCTCTATGAAGCCCAAGTTGCGGAGCGCGGCGAAGTAAGCGCCTTTTGGGTGAATGACACCACCATTGCAGTGGCCGGGCAAGATGGGCTAGCCCGCCGTATTGATCTCGACACTGAAATGATCACGACCCTCGCCGATGAAAGCCGCATACGCTGGTTTTTAGAATGGAGTGATGATGGCACACAGGTTATTCGCCATAGTGATCGCGATCAATTGTTGCAACTATGGGACTTTGATACTCAAACCATGCTATTTGAGATCACCACACCCATAGATAAAGCCTTCTGGACACCAGTAGGCGTGTTTTATAGCACCCTAGCGGGGCAAGTGACATGGTTGGATTTTGAAGGAACTGTATTAGGTACACTTGATGGCCATACCGTCGGCATTAACGATCTGGTCTATCATGCGCCCAGTGGTCAAATTGCTACGGCTGCCGATGAAGCTTTTATCAATATCTATAGCTTACCGACCACCCTGCCAGCTACTAGCCCACTTAGCCCCACCCAAACACTCGATACAGGCGGGCGTATTCCGGTGCGGGTTACATGGCACAGTGACGGCCAAAGATTGGCCAGCATTGGATTTAATGGCGATGTTTTTTTCTGGGAGATAGCAGCAGAACGCGAGTTATTTTTCGCCACCACGGGCGACCGTGACTTTCCGGGGCGTGCGCCAATTGTTTTTAGCCCCGATGAGCAATATATGGCCGCAGCGATTGATGATGAGTTAATTGTATATACATTAACTGGCCAAGTTGTGCTGCGTGTAACAGCAGCTAACGCAGTGCAAGGGGTGGCATGGGTTCCTCATGCCAATCGCTTGCGGGTGATGGTATGGGGTTTTAATGCCGATAGCACAACGGGCTTTGTGGATATTTGGGATGTGGATCCGAGTGACAATGCCGATGCGTTGGTTTGGCACACCGAAGCTGTTGGCCCCACCATCATGGCTGGCCCCAACAGCGACGGCACAAAACTGTTAGCGGCAGGGAGAAGTGGCAGAGTAAGCGTTTTTCAGACATGGCCCAACTTGCCCGATTTGGTCGAAACTGCAACCGCTTGTTGCCAAACACGTCCACTTTCCGATGCCCAACGTGATCTATTCAACATCCGAGATTGAGGCCATGAAACCGCTAACCATTTTACATCTTACTGCGCCAGACAGCCCACCACTCCCGATAGCCAATTCGGCAGTGGTGGATCGCATCCCCTATATCGAATATACGGCTCCGCGCCCCATTACCCAGTACAATATGATCGTGGCCGATCTAACCGCAGTAGGCAATCTGCCAAAACATATTGATAACATCCATCTTCATGCCACCGATACACCTTTATTGGTTATCATCACGCCCGGCCAAGCGGCCACAGCCCTAAGTAGTATTCAAGAGCGCATTCAAGGACATATTGAAGCACCCGATCTGTCGCCAATTTTGCTGCGCTATGTAATCGATCAAGCCTTGCAGCGTGCCAAACTGCAAGAAGCCATGCGTCTTAAAACCGAAAGCCTCCAGCGACGGGTTGATGATCAGATGGTGTTGCGGCGTATTGATCGGGAACTGGGCTATTCGTTGGATGCTGACCGCGTCATTCATTTGGCAATGGACAGCGCCATCCGCTTAACAGGGGCCGAAGGATGCAGCATTGGTTGGGTTGAAGAAGGTGTTCAACGTCTAAGTGTTTTGGCCCATTTGGGCAACAATAGCCAGCTTATAGACCATATACCCTTAAGTGAGCTAGGTACATACGATAGCTTGAAGCAGGTACTAGAAGAATCGAAGGTAGTGGTAGAGACCGAAGATCAATACTCGTTCATCTTATTGCCGCTAATCTCGCGGGGGACAACCCGTGGCGTAATTAGCCTAGATCGTGTACCAGAAGGTTTCTATTATGATCAAGCCGATTGGGATTTTTTGCAGCATTTGGTGAATCGCACAGCGACGGCCCTCGAAATCGTCAGTAGCTATCAGCGCACGCGCTTTCAGGCCCAAAAGTTAGACGCACTGAACGAATTTAGTGTCAATATCGCCCGCCATGTGGATCGTGAGGATGTGCTCGATACGGGTGTGGCCGGCATGGCCAACTTGTTAGATACCTTAGATGTCCTATACCTTGACTATCAGCAACCCACGCGCACTTTATCAGTAGCGTATGTCTATCATGCCGCGTCCGATCATGACTTGCCGGCTGTTGGCACAGGCTATGTATTTGAGATGTTTAATTATCCGATGTTATTGGCCATGCTACGCTTCACGCTGGTACAAATTCGATTAAACGATAAAAACGCCCCCACCGAAGATATTTTGTTCATTCAAGAACTGGGTTGTCAATCGGTGTTATTGGCTCCCATCATCAGCGAAGAAGGCAACCTGCGGGGTGTGCTGGCCATCTGCGAGTCGCGCTATGATCGCTTTTTTAGCACCGATGAAATTGCACTCATACGCAGCTTTACAGGCAACATTGGGGTTTCGTTACGCAAAACAGAATTGTTCACCGATGTGCAAAAGCTCGAAGCAACCAAATCTGAGATGATTCACATGATCTCTCATGATATGCGAACCCCGCTTTCGCGCTTAATACTAGGGCTAGCCGTCTATGAGCGCAAAAACACACCCCTCTCTGAGCACGAGCAAGAATTTGTGCAAAGTATTCGCATGACCGTTCAAGAGATGCAAAGTCTACTAGAAGATGTCTTAAGCCTAGAACAAGTGGAAAGTGGCACAACCAGTGGCTGGCGACACTTTGAGCTAACGGAGGTATTAGACCGCTTAAGCCGCACTTTTAGCGAACACGCGAAACTGCGTCATCAACAATTTTTGCCAGAGCTACCCACCCACAGCGTCATTATGCTGGGCAGCGAGATTCAAATTCAGCAGGCATTTAGCAACTATCTTAGTAACGCACTTAAATATACGCCCGATGGCGGACAAATCATTATGCGGGCTTTTGTGAACGAGGCGTTTTTGGTGCTGGAAGTGGAAGATAGCGGCTATGGTATTCCTGAAGAAGCCCAAGCACAAATTTTCAGCCGCTTTTACCGCGCTAAAAACCCCGCCACTGAGGGCATTTCTGGCACAGGCTTAGGACTAAATCTTGTCAAAACCGTTATCGAGCGACATGGCGGCAAAGTATGGTTTACAAGCAAGATTGGCGTGGGTAGCACTTTTAGCTGCTCTGTGCCAATTAAAGTAAGTTAAATAACCTTGAAGCAGGCGAACACACAAGAGGTGTTCGCCCAAGAAAACTTGTTTCCAAAGGCCACATAATCAGAACTACCGATTGTGGCTTAGAACCCTTGTAGCTTGCTGAGATCGGCGTAATTATCGGCCAGTGATGCAATGTGTTGCAGCAAAGCCAAGCGATTTTCGCGCACGGCTTGGTCTTCGGCCATCACCATCACGGTGTCAAAAAAACCAGTAATATGAGGAACCAGTGTGGTCAGCACTGCCAAAAAGCGATCCACATTGACCAACAACGGGTGTAGGTTTTGCTTGGCCCGCATATAGGCTTCAAAAAGATCGCGCTCGGCAGCCACACTAAATTTCTCGGCGTGTAGGGTATATTCTGGCTTGTCGCGCACAATTCGTACACACCGTGCATAGCTATCAAGGATTGGCTCCCAGTTGTCTTGTTGCACCCATTTGTACAACTCGGCCAGACCTTCCATACTCCGAACAGGGTTATATCCTTGCGCCGCCAAAACAGCCTCAATGACATCGTGTGGATAGGCCGAAGTTTCGAGATAGACCCGGAAACGCCCCACGATAAAATCTACAACCGTTTGCTGGCTTTCGGCGCTAACGGGCACGGGCTGATAGCCGGCCACCAATTCGATAGCCTCGCGCAGATCTACCTCGAGGTTTTGATCTAGCAAAATTTGGATAACACCCAACGCCGCCCGCCGCAGCGCAAAGGGATCGGCGCTGGACGATGGCACAACCCCAACCGCAAACAAGCCCACCAAGCTATCAAGCCGATCGGCCAAAGCTAGCGTTACACCGGGCGCACCCGACGGCAAGTCATCATCGGCGTTGCGTGGCAACCAATGTTGCAAAATAGCATCGGCCACTTCTGGCGCTTCGCCATTATGGAGTGCATAAATTCGCCCCATCACACCTTGCAATGATGTAAACTCTACAACCATTTGTGTACCCAAATCAGCTTTGGCGAGCGCAGCAGCACGCTGAGCCACCGGTATCACGTCATCGGCGGCGTTCAATAACTCGGCAAAAGCAGGAATCATGTCGCGCACGCGATTGTTTTTGGCCAACATCGAGCCAAGTCGCTCTTCAAAAGTGAGCGTATCCAGCCGCGTCAGATAGGTCTCTAGGTGTTGACTGCGGTCGGCTTCATAAAAGAATGTCGCATCGGCATAACGTGCCACCAGCACATGCTCGTTACCATGCCGCACCGTGTCTATATGCAGGTCGTCACCGTTCCGCAACAAGACAAAATAGGGTAATAAGTTCCCTTGTTTGTCTTCTACGGCAAAATAGCGTTGGTGCTTCCGCATCACCGTCACCAGCACTTCGCGTGGTAAATCTAAATATGTGGCATCAAAGCCGCCTAAAATGGCCGTTGGGCGCTCTACAAGGTCGGTCACTTCGTTCAACAAATCTTCATCTTCAGCGATATAGCCCCCGACGGTAGCCGCTAAGGCATTGGCATCCACCCAAATTTTTTCGCGGCGCTCAATCGGATCAAGGATTACGCCTTCTTGGGCCATCTGAGTGAAATAATCGGCAGGTGTGCTAATGGTGAGTGGTTGTGAGCCATAGGGCCGGATGCCGCGTGTGATACGGTCGCTATAGATATTGGCATATACAAACGGCAACACTTGTTCGCCATAGAGCGCCACAAACCACCGAATCGGACGCGAAAACGCCACCCCCGACTGGTTCCAACGCATAGACTTGCCAAAGCGCAGGCTCTTCACCAAATCGGGTAAGGCCACTGTCCAAACCTCGGTGGTGGGCTGGCTTTCTAGCTGCACAGTGGCAAATACATATTCACCATCGGCCACTGCTTGGCGCACCAAAGACTCAACCGGAATACCTTGTTTCTTAGCAAAGCCCTCGGCGGCTTTGGTGGGCTTGCCATCGGCATCAAAAGCGCGATCTACAGGTGGGCCCTTCACTTCAACCGTTTCTTGGGTTTGATGGGGCGCAAGATTTTTGATGTGCAACACAATGCGGCGCGGTGTACCAGACACTTCTAGCCGCTCGTAGGGCAGACGCAAATCGGCCAGCAGAGCAGGCACACTAACCCGCAGTTGCAACAGCGCATCGTCCAAATCGTGCGGCGGCAATTCTTCTACCCCAATTTCTAGCAAGAAATCTTGAGGGGTGCTAACCGGATTAGGAATGGTCTCGAAGGTGCGTTGATCGTCGTTGGTGGCGATATTCCAGAACGCTTGCGATTGTTGCCACGGAAAACCCAACTCCTCGCGCTGATTGCGATAGGCTTTGGCGACGTGCAAGGTCATATCGCGCATTCGCTTGAAATATTGAGCGCGTTCGGTCACACCAATTGCGCCGCGTGTATCGAGTACATTGAACAAATGCGAACACTTCAGCACATAATCGTAGGCGGGCATCACAGCCCCTGCGTCTAGGGCACGGCGATATTCGCGCTCGTAGGTGTTATAGACCTCGCGCAGGCCATCCACATCAGCAATTTCAAAATAATAGCGACAGTGTTCGATCTCGCTTTGCTTAAATATATCGCCATAGGTAAGGCCGGTGGCAACCTCCATATCCCACACGGCATCTTTGTTTTGCAGCGCCAACACAATCCGTTCGATACCATAAGTAATTTCGACCG
>CAZLPC010000193.1:0-6300 GCA_964561305.1 uncultured Anaerolineae bacterium | reverse complement strand
GCTATGTGATGCAAGACGAAGCCGGCCAAATTATGGAGACACACAGCATTTCAGCCGGCCTAGACTATCCCTCAATTGGCCCAGAACATGCTTATCTGCGTGATGTGGGTCGCGCTGAATATACTTATGCCACCGATGCCGAAACTCTAGAGGCCTTGCAATTGATCTCGCGCCTAGAAGGGATTATCCCTGCCCTAGAGACGGCCCATGCCGTGGCCGAGGCGATTAAACGCGCTCCCACCATGCCCCAAGATGCCATTATGCTCATCAACCTTTCTGGACGTGGCGATAAAGATTTGAACACCATTATCACCGCACTAGAAGGTGAGGAGGGCTTAAATGTCTAATATCAACCTAAAACATGGTCTCAGTGCCATAGAAGCCGTTTTTGAGGCTGCGAAAGCCGAAAAACGCGCTGCGTTTATCCCTTATTATCCAATCGGCTATCCCGACTATGCTATGTCGGTAGACATTTTAGCTGCTTTGGTCGAGGCGGGCGCAGACCTGATCGAGGTGGGCGTGCCATTTTCTGATCCATTGGCCGATGGCCCCACCATTCAAGCCGCAACACAAGTTGCCCTCAGTCAGGGGGTGACACCGCGCCATTGTTTAGCGGCCATTCAAACGTTGCGCGAGCGTGGTATACATACGCCGATGGTGCTAATGGGCTATGCCAACCCGTTTATGGCCTATGGCTATGCCAATCTGATTGCTGATGCCCAACAGATTGGCATGGATGGCTTTGTTATTCCCGATATGCCCGCCGATGAAGTGGACGATCTACAAAACCAACTTGAAGCGGCGGGCTTGGGGTTTGTGCATTTTGTAGCCCCCACCAGCAGCCCGCATCGTATCCGTTTAACTGCCGAAAAAACACGCGGCTATATTTATCTTGTCTCGGTAACGGGAGTAACGGGGGCACGCCAAAGCGTCTCGGCAGAAATTCAGTATCACATTGCCAATATTCGTCTTGTCACGCAAAAACCCATTGCGGTTGGTTTTGGCATTGCCACGCCGGAACAAGCCGCCCAAATTGGCGCACTGGCCGATGGAGTAATTGTGGGCAGCGCATTGGTTAAAGCTGCTGATCAAGGTGTGAATGCGGTCTATCAACTGGCCAAATCGTTACGCGATGCGCTTAATCCGGCCTGACGAGTTTGGGCCGTCGTACAAATAGGCGGCTCAAAATAACTACTCTGCTGTAGAATGGAATTTGAGTATTGGTTGCAACAGCAAGGGGATTTGAGCATGACCTATATCAAGTCGGCGCGTGTTTATGATGCAATCTACAGTTTCAAAGACTATGCCGCCGAAGCCGAAACTTTGAAGGGTTTGATTGAGCAATATGCTGGGCGCGAGTGCAAAACCCTATTGGATGTGGGAACGGGAACGGGCGCACATTTGCCATTTTTGGGGCAATACTACACCCTAGAAGGGCTTGATCTGTCGGCTGATATGTTGGAGATTGCCCGCCAACGCCTACCCGATGTGACGTTTCATCAAGCCAGCATGGTAGATTTTGATCTGGGCCGTCAATTTGATGTCATCACTTGTTTGTTTAGTGCAGTGGGTTATTTAACTACCCCTGAAGAACTGCATCAAACATGGATCACCTTTGCCAAACACCTTGAAATGGGTGGCGTAGCTATTGTTGAGCCTTGGCTTCGGCCTGATGGCTATAAGCCCGGCGGCGTTCATGCGCGGTATATAGATGAGCCAACGCTCAAAATTAGCCGTATCACGCGCAGCGAGATTGACGGCGATTTTAGCGTGATGAACATGCACCACTTGGTGGCCACACCTGAGGAAGGTGTGGTGCATTTTGTCGAAACGCATCGAATGAGGCTTTTCACTCACCAACAGTACATGGAAGCTGTACAGCAAGCTGGTCTAACAACGCACTATATAGAGGACGGCTTAATAGGGCGTGGGCTGTATATCGGTGTCAAAGTCTGAGATCGCCAGCCTTAAGCTAGCGACCATCGTCATCATTGAAAGATTAAGCCTAAACCTAGCACAATCATGCTAGTGGCCAGTGCCACCACGCCTACATAGATTAAGCGAATGAGTGGGCGTGGTGTGGTGCTGTCGGGTGCGGGCGCACCCCCAAAAAAACCAGCACTAATCAAAATAGGTGCAGATGCAGCCCCGCCCCGCACCACCCATGCCAAGACATCGCTAAGGCTCGTAAATTCGACCAATATTTGTGAAAGCAGAGCCAGCAATACCAACACGCCAGCATGGGCGTGCCCTGCCCGATAATAGGCGCGTTGCAATTCAGATTTGATAACTTTACCTTTGCCCATTTCAGTCAATAAAAAATAGCCCCCATATTGGATGGTCGGTATTGTGATAATAATGAGACCAAGCATGATGCGCGATGCGTTAGAAATGTCCATGTGTCGAAGTATCTCCTATTTGAAAGTAATTGCGTTTAGGCAGTTCGACGCTTACGCCATTTGCTAATACGGGCTTGCTGCCACATTAATATCCCGCTTAAGGCAACAGATGGAAAGACGAATAATTGAAGCACCAGCAAGTAAGCATCATTCTCCCGAAGTGAAGTGCTATAGATAATCGGAGCCATAATAACGGCTGCGAAAATATGCCAAAATCGTAAGACCACGCGCAAATTTTTGTTAGATATGATTTTATCCTCCTATTAAAAGCAATTGATTTTGCAGTGCTTCCGCGCTATATTGTCAGTGTCAACATTAAAACTATAGCAGAATATGGACAATGACAACATTAAAGAAAAATGATAAAAACGCTACCTATCATCATGGTGATCTGCGAAATACATTGATCCGCGTGGGTACAGAGATGTTGGCTGAAGCAGGCGAGGCCGAACTAAGCCTAAGAAAGCTGGCCAAGCGCGTTGGTGTTAGCCACAACGCGCCCTATCAACACTTTTCCGATAAGAATGCGTTGTTGGCGGCCATTGCCGAAGAAGGGTTTCGGATTTTGAGCGCAGAAATGGATGCTGTGATTGCCATTGGTGAACAACTAGAGCCACAAGCCTATATTATGGCTGCGTCCCGCGCTTATGTAACGTTTGCCATTCATCATGCCAGCCATTTACAGGTGATGTTTGGGCCCTTGCCCCCCATCCAATATCCGACGCTTTACGAGGCATCGGTAGTGTCGTTTGGCAAGCTGATTCAAGTAGTCAAAGATTGCCAAGCGCGGGGCTACCTAAAACCCGATCCACCCGAAGCCTTGGCATTGTTGATATGGATACAAGTGCACGGCTTAAGCGCTATCTTAAATGCTAATAAATTGCCGCCACATATTCGTAACGACTATTCCACTGATGAATTAGTGACTTATTTCACCAAGATGTTATGTGCGGGGCTGGAAAAATGAAAAGGCCACCAGCACACAACTGGCGGCTTAGGTCACTATTCAGCTAATTGAACACTTTTTAGCGGTTGGGCCACGCGCATCAAATCGGTTAACGCGGGGTGATCGCCGGGATTTTGGCTATAAAACGCATATTGAATAACACCTTGCCTATCCACCACAAATGTCCCCGGCATCATCCATGGGTCGCCCGTGGGCGCTTCTAATGCCAGATGGCCAGCCAGCGTTGCTTTTGTGCCCGCCAAGACTGTTTTGGGTGAGAGCATCGTAGCGGCTGTACCACGCTCTAGGCCATAGCTTTCGTGGGTAGTGGTGCTTTCATTCGCCAAGCACAGCATAGCGGGGGCGCGGCGACCACACACGCGCTGGGCATGTTTAGGCTGGCCAATCCCCAAGCCGACAATTTGACCAAAGCCCGCCTCTATAAGCGCAGCATGATTTTTGCCCAACACTGCCACCCACTCACGGCAAAACACACAGCCATAATGGCGTAGTAAAGTGAACAACGTGGGCCCGCTTGTCCACATATCAGCAAGCGTGACTTCTGTGCCATTTTGATCTAGTAGCGTTGCATTAGGGGCCATGTCACCTATATTGAGTTGCATATTCTTTTCTCCTTAGTATGGTTTTATGATTTAACAGCTTTATAAGCTGCTAGGGTACGTTCGCGGGCTTTCTTGTGATCCACAATGGGGGGCGGATAGGCTTTGGGTGGATTGGGTGCTAGCCACGGCGCATGAATGTGTTTTGGGGCCACATCTGCCAATTCTGGCAACCAATAGTAAAGATATTCACCTGTTGGATCGAACTTTTGCGATTGGCTGATCGGGTTGAAAATACGGAAATAAGGCTGGGCATCTGTGCCTGTGCCAGCGGCCCACTGCCAACCACCGTTGTTGGCCGCCGGATCGCCATCAATAAGCCAGCGCATAAAATGGCGTTCGCCCTCGCGCCAATTGATAAGCAAGTCTTTGGTCAAAAAACTGGCGACGATCATGCGGGCGCGGTTGGGCATCCAGCCTTGGGCTTGCAGTTGGCGCATGGCTGCATCCACAACCGGATAGCCTGTCATGCCATCTTTCCATGCTTGCAGGGCAGTGGGATTGGTATCCCATTCGACAGCATCATATTCTGGGCGAAAATTGCCACCTGCTACATGTGGAAAAAAATACATGATGTGCATATAAAACTCGCGCCAGATCAACTCACTTACAAACGTCTCAACCGATTCTTTAGCGGGTTTATTGGCAGCCTGTTGATACGCGTCGCGGGCGGCCCAGTAGGCTTGGCGTGGCGACAGCATCCCTATCCGAAAATAGGGCGATAGATACGACGATCCGGGTTTCGTGTCGCGCCATGGCTCGGTTACAAGGCGGTTACGGGCTTCGCCATAATGAAAAATATTGCCCGCCATGAACTGATCAAGGTGCTGTTGGGCGGCTATTTCCCCTGCTTGGGGCAGGGCAAAGGTCTCTTGAAAGCCCAAATCGGCTAAGGTAGGGATAGATTTCCCGATGTCGTCGGGCGGGGCAAAAAACTGTGCGGTGTCTAAATAGTCATCGGCACTGACACGCCGCAACAAAGCTAGCCATTGGCGCTTAAAAGGAGTATAGACCATGTATGGCTTGCCGTCGTCCTTCAACACCTCGCCGGGGGCGTGCAACAAGGCATCATCATAGCCATACACGGGCACGCGCAAGCCTTCTGTTATTTCTGTATCGCGCTTGCGGGCAAACGGCGTGTAATCGCGGTTAAAAAATACCGCGCTGGCATCAAGTTGGTCTACCAAATTGGCCAAAGCCTCAACTGGCTTGCCCTTTAAAATTAGCAAACGGCTACTGCGTTGGCGCAGTGCCTCATCAAGCGCCCTTAGACCCGCCAACAAAAAAGCCAAGCGTGGCGAGTGGGTACTATCACTGGCTAAAATCATCGGATCAAAGCAAAACACAGGCACAATGTGGGCGTTTTGCTGGCTGGCGGCCTCTAAAGCGAGGTTGTCGTTTAGACGTAAATCGCGCCGAAACCACATAACGACCGTTTTGAATGGGGTCATGAATGCGCGACCTCTTGAATAGGTGGGCTATAAACCCGTTGGGTGCTGGCTAGGGGCAGATGGCGCTTCACATCGTTGGCCACACGGATTGCACTCAGTGTTACGCCTGCCGTAGATTGACCCGGAAAGACCGAATCGCCGACCAAACGCAAATTGGCGAGGCCGGTGCGCGGACTACGGGCTTTAAACAACGATACTTGCGGAAAACCGCCCACCTGCCCTAAATGGCGGTCGGTGTAAAATTCGTAGGTGACAGGGCTGCCGGGCAATACCAGCGCCAAGCTGCGTTTGAAGTTGGGGATAACACGCTCTACTGCATCTAAAATGCGCTCGGTATAAGCCTGCTTGCGCTCGTGATAGGCGGATTCGTCCGCTTTCAACAAGTTCCACCACTGTGTTACTTCAGAATGCGTAGAAATGGTCACGGCGCGGTGGCCAACGGGCGCACGGCTGCTATCCCATTCTGATGACATTGAGATGAACAAGCTACGACCTTCGCCCATGGGCCCCTCTAGGTCGGTGATGATCTGATGATGATGGGGGATGTCGGCGGGCAGTTGGCTGGCATCTACGCCCAAATGCAGCACAAATGCACCTTGCCCCAAGTTGCGGCGTTGTACTTCGTCTCGCAAACGGGGCGGGCTGTCGTCTTCCAGAAGTTGATCCAACGACCATGGCGTAAGGTTGCCCACCACAAAATCGGCGGGAAAGAACTCTCCTTTTTTATCATGGCGGCCATGAAAGGCATGAACGCCTGTCACACGCCCATTTTCGACGTGAATTTTGCTCGCTCGATAGCGATAGCGTAGTTCGCCACCCAAATCACGTAATTTGCTCACCAGTGTTTCAGCAATGCCCCCAATGCCGCCCTCGACGTGATACAC
>CAZLPC010000192.1:0-6371 GCA_964561305.1 uncultured Anaerolineae bacterium | reverse complement strand
GCTAGCTTCACGTTCTTCTTATGATCCAATACGGGCGACGAAACCAGATAGACCCATTTTTCTTGTTCGGTGATGGAGTGGCGCAACTTAAAACGTAACGAAGCCTGCTCGCCTTTTTTGAAGACATGAAAACGTGGCAAATTATCATAAGAAAGGGGGGTATCATACTCATCCAACAAAACATAGTGGTTTTGCAATACTTCTACTAACGATGCGCCGATCATGTCTTGTGGGGACTGGCTTCCGGCAATATCAGCCGCCGCAACATTTGTAAATGTTACGCGCCCTTCTGCATCTTGGGCAATAACACCATCTGATAGACTATTGAGAATGACATCTAGCTCGTCGCGCAGGTCGCGCAACATTTTTTCAGAGCGATTGCGTTGCTCTTCAATCCAACTGATAACCAATGCTACCAATGAAAACATGCCAAATAAAAGAATATCTGTGGTTTGGTTAAAAAAACGATGTATTGGCTCAATCAATAAATAATCTACCATTACAATAGCAAAAGCTGCTGTTGTCATGCCACCCTTAAGGCCACCCAGCCACGCATTAAGCGCGACCGCGCCAAAGAAAAATAGAAAAGGTGCCGACTGAATAGTTGCCCAAAGCACAGCAGTTAATGCCAACGCTATCGTTGAAATAAAAGCAATAGCACCATAGTGATAAGCTGGAACATTGGTAATTTTTTCGCGCCACAATGTCATTGAGAATTATACTTCCACCTAGATTAATCTCTGTTTGCCATCATTATTATACGCAATTGATCAATGGCTTACCCCTAAAGCATCACATAGTCCAAAGGTATTTGGCCAATGCTGCCTACCTTTTCATTATAGGGAAACCGGCACATTCTGAGGTGAACTGGTGTGGCTATTACTAAATAGCCAGATGACCTATTTTCTCGATAAACAAACCTATTGTCCAAATTCCGCCACTTGTCCTATGGCAAGATGGGCTTGGTCGCAGGGTGCAAGCCACCCTGACACTGTTAAAGTAAGGTCATCATTCAAAAAATGAAAGGAGCCTTTGAAATGGCTAATCCAATCTGGGATCGTATCCAAGGCAATTGGAAGCAACTAAAAGGTAGCGTGATCGAACGTTGGGGTGAACTGACTGATGATGAAGTCACCCAAATGAACGGTGAGCGCGAGCAATTGGTCGGCAAAATCCAAGAACGTTATGGAACAAGCCGCCAAGAGATCAACAAAGAAATTGATGAGTGGGCCGAAAGCCTAAAAGTCAACTAGAGCTTCTCCCCTTGTAAGTGCTATGTGGTGTTAAGGGGTGGTTGTTTCCAAACTGGGGATAATCACCCCCTTTTTCTCAAAACTAAAGATAAATTGCCTAAACTACAAAGGAAAACACAATGAGCGAACGAACGTACTATAGCCATGAGGCGAAACTGCGGGCCCAGCGCGAAAAAGCTGTATTGGTTGCCTTGGCCTTAAGTGCAGGTGGTGCAATTGGCGCATTGATTATGTTGTTGCTTGCGCCCCAAAATGGCGACAAGACCCGCCAATGGGTGGTGCAATATGTGACTGAAGCCGTAGAAAAAGGTCAACAAACAGCTAAAACCATCAGCGAACAAGTGAAGGAGAATATCCATGCAACTTAAAGAAGGTACTACCGTTAAAAACCTGAACGACGAAAAAGTAGGTAGTGTTGATCAAATTGTGATAGACCCTTCTACTGAAGAAGTTACGCATATTGTCGTGAAAAAGGGGTTCTTGTTTCCTGAAGACAAAGTGATCCCACTAGAGCAAATTCGTAGCGCCGATGACGAAACTGTGATCTTAGAAGTAGATACAGATAATTTGGACGCTTTTCCAATTTTTGAGATGAAGCGTTATATCTCAGGGGACAGTGAGTATCCCTATCGCAGTGATAGAAGTGATTGGTCGGTTCGTCCACTTATTTACTATCCGCCGCTTCAGCCCGACCACTATCCCTATTATCGCACCGTAGCCGAGCCGGGTTTTGAAGTGGTAGAGCGCAGCACCCCCGAAGGCACAGTCACTATCAATAAAGGTACAAAAGTGACTAGTTTGCAAGGGGAGTATGTTGGCAATATTGAAGAGGTTTTTACCACCTCAACTGGCAAGGTTTCACATCTGCTCATTTCTAAGGGATTCATTTTCACTACCGAGCGCCTTGTGCCCATTAATTGGGTAGACACCGCCAGCGACAAAGAAATTCGGTTGCGTGTGCCCCTAGAAATTGTCGAACGTGTACCCGCCCATGAGTAATAATGCTGGTGTGTACCGCATCGCTAGCCACTCATACGTTAACACCCTGCGGGGTGTTTTTTATGCCATTTAATATAATCAAGTCCTAATCATTATTCCGCCACTTGACCTAAGCGAAATCCGCCCTTATGCCCATTTCAAAGCGCTTTATGCCTTATATAGTTAAGCACAGTTAGATGATTCTGTCTTAGGCAGTGCGGTGACTAAGGATGGGTTGATATGTCTACAAAAGTCTTGATATTTTTTTGCATAGCGATTATAGCTGGCGTGCTTGGCTTTAGCGGCATAATAGCGAGTGAAATATCAATTCTCGCAGAATTAGTTTTCTTTGTTGTATTGATTCTGTTGGTCGCTAGTGCTAATTCTGCAAGACATTTGGCCACCGACTGCGAAAACACAGACGAGCCTATCACTACAACACCAGCTACTTTTCAACAATCATAAATCCGAAATCTGTCGTTAAAAACAAACACAACTCATTAGGAGCAAGCAAACATGGACTTCATTGGCGATATTTTGGCATCACCCTTCATTTGTCTTGGCTGGATCATTGTTGGTGCAATTGCGGGGTCTTTGGCCCGTTCAATCATGAAATCAAGCGATTCACCCTTTTTTAGCGATGTGATCTTAGGCATTGGTGGCGCTTTGGTGGGTGGTCTATTGGCCGGCTTGGTCGGCTTGGGCCCCAGCGAAGATGCCAGTGGGCTTGGTTTAGTGATTGTTAACCTAATTATTGCCACTATTGGCGCAATTATTCTGATTGGTGGGCAACGCACACTATCAAGGGGCTAGTCAGGGCCCTGCTTGTTTACCATTGTAATTTTCTAAAAACAAGCCGGGGCCATACCTCCTAACATTCACGAGCAATCCCCTTTGTATGATACACGGCCCACAGCCGTGTATTTTCTTTGTCTCTGGGTTACTGGCTATGATAATCTGACGAGTAAACTCGACGATATTTAGAACACGGCCATTGATGAGATTGTAGATTTATAAATGGACTTATGTGGGCACAAACAAAAAACACCCAAAATTGGGTGTTTTTTGTTTGTGCGTGCCCGCAGGGACTCGAACCCCGGACCTATTGTTCCGTAGACAATCGCTCTATCCACTGAGCTACGGGCACATTTGCCTAGCGTGTTTTTATCATACAACGTTCTAGGCAAAAGTCAAGATGGTTTGGCGTTCTTATACAAAATTTGTAACAGCCCCATCATCGGCCTGATGCACTAGCCGCGCATATTTGGCCATAACACCACTGCTATAGTTTGGGGCTGGTGGTGTCCAGTTGGCGCGACGCTGGGCCCACTCATCATCTGACAACGCTACCGATACAGTGCGGTTGGGGATGTCTACACTTACAATGTCACCTTCTTGCAACAGCGCAATGGGGCCACCCACCATGGCCTCTGGCGCGACATGGCCGATCATCAAGCCGCGGGTTGCGCCCGAAAAACGCCCGTCGGTTAACAACATCACGTCCTTACCCAAGCCCTGCCCCACCAATGCCGCCGTCACCTGCAACATTTCGCGCATACCGGGGCCACCCACTGGCCCTTCATAACGAATGATAACGACATCACCGGGCTGGATTTGCTGGTTTTTTACGGCTTCAAAAGCATCTTCTTCGCGGTTAAAAATGCGGGCGGGGCCGCTATGATGACCGTTCTCGTCGCCTTTCAGCTTCACGACTGCACCATTGGGGGCCAAATTGCCCTTCAAAATCACCAAGCCACCTGTTGCTTTAATTGGATGCTCGACTGTGGTAATAACTTCTTGGCCAAGGGTTTCGATGGCGCTGGCAGCTTCTTCAGCGATAGTGCGCCCAGTCACGGTTAGCGCGTCGCCATGTACTAACCCTGCATCCACTAGGCGCTTGGCCAAAAGCCGAAAGCCGCCAGCGCGGTGCATATCTATAGCTGTAAAGCGGCCGGTTGGTTTCATATCGGCAATAAGGGGCGTGCGTTTGCTAATGGCTTCAATATCATCTAGGGTGAATGGAATACCGGCCTCTCGTGCAAAGGCTAGGGTGTGCAGCACACTGTTAGTAGAGCCACCTGTCGCTGTAGCCGCAACAATTGCATTTTCGAGGGCTTGGCGTGTGATGATTTTGCTGGGGCGTAGATCGTTGGCGATTAGTTCTAGCATCATCTCGCCAGCACGATAAGAAATATCATCTTTGGCATCGGCCATGGCGGGTATATCGGCCATCCCCATCGGGCAAATACCTAACAATTCTGAGATAGTGGCCATGGTGTTGGCCGTAAACTGACCGCCACATGCACCCGGGCCCGGACACGCCGCTGATTCGACAGCATGTAATTCGGCGGCATCAATTTTGCCACTGGTATAGGCTCCAATAGCCTCAAACACATCTTGTATGGTAAGATCGCGGCCATCGTGATAGCCAGCCGCTATCGATCCGCCATATAACATCAACGATGGTAAATCAAGCCGAATCAAGGCCATAATTGTGCCGGGAATGGTTTTGTCGCATGACGACAGCGCAATTACGCCATCTAGCATATTAGAATAGGCGACTAGCTCGATACTATCTGCTATCACCTCGCGGCTAATTAATGAGCCTTTCATGCCTTCTGTGCCCATCGTAATGCCATCTGAAATGCTAACAGTATTGAACTCTAGCGGTGTACCACCAGCAGCCTTGATACCGGCTTTCACTTTGGCGGCTAAGCGTCGCAGATGAAAGTTACAAGGCCCAATTTCTGTCCATGTATTGGCAATGCCAATTAGCGGCTTGGCCAAATCATCATCAGTCAGGCCTATAGCCTTTAGCATGGCGCGGGCCGCCGCCCGATCTACACCCTCTACAAGGGTGCGGCTACGTTCATTAAGTCTGGTTTTAACTTGATTGTCCATCATAACTCCTAAAAGGCTTTAAAGCCGCCTACTCACAAATTTGAGTAGGCGGCGGTAATTTATTGCAGTTATTGTATAGCGTTTGTAGGCAAGGGCAAAATAGCCAAAATAGCTAGATAATTTTGGCTTCGGCGGCTTCAATCGCTTGGCTAATTTTATCGAGCCCGGCCAAGATGTTACCCGTGATATGCAGGCGCACGACACGTCGCTTCGCGTCGCGTAAGGCTTGCAGATCGCCAAGTTGTTGGGCCGCTTTTAGCACACCAAAGCTAAAGGGCTTGGCAGGAATAGCCACATCTTGCTCGTCGTCTACGGTGATGATGATGAAAACGCCCGTGTTGGGGCCGCCCTTATGCAGTTGGCCCGTCGAGTGGAGATAGCGCGGCCCATAACCTATCGTGATGGCGCGTTTGGTGGTATGGCGCAAGCGCCGACGAATGGTTTGCAGCTTGTCGTCAATAGCCGTTGTCATAGAAGTATAGGATAACAAGCCGATATATTTGCCCGATCCAGCCAAGCTGATATGTGCTGCCAGCAAGGCCTCTAGGCCGGCACTAGCTGAACCATTGACGTTAAAATGACGTTGATCGGCGATGTCTTGCAACATTGCACCAATACGCTTGTCGGCATACAGGCTTACACCATCTTCGCTGACAAGTGGTTTTTCGGTGGGCAGGTTGCCGCTTTCAATGTATTGATTTAAAAGTGTTTTGGTGATGGCCTTGGCAGAAGATACATCTGGCTCATCAAAGGGATTGATATTGAGGATTTTGCCTGCTACGGCCGTTGCAAATTCCCAACGCAAGAACTCGCCACCAATTTCATAAGCATCTTGCAAATGAAGCGTTACCACTGGGTGGCCAGCCTCGCGCAAGAGCTGAATTTTCTCATCGGTTTCGGCCACAGATGGATCATCGTCTAGGCGCAAATAAACCAAAAAGCGATCATCGTCATAGTCATGGGGCATTCCGAAGGTTGTACCCACCACCGGCACAACGCCCATGCCCAGCTTGCCTGTGCTTTCGGCTACCAATTGCTCGACCCAGTTCCCAAAGCTGCTAATTTGAGGTGAGGCCAAAATAGCCACTTTGTCGCGCCCCGCTTTGCCAATGTGTCCTATCATTGCACCCAATTGCAAAGCGGGGTTGCTCTTATATGGCACATCTTGATCTATGGCCATTAACATCCGTTCGGCGCTAGCTTTTAAGCGACCCAAATCTAGGCCCAATAATGCCGCCG
>CAZLPC010000191.1:3173-6384 GCA_964561305.1 uncultured Anaerolineae bacterium | reverse complement strand
TATGACAATTCATCTTAGCCGACACATCAGCAGTCACCGACGGTCGGCGTTCGAGCGCGAGTGGTTGGTTACCAATGGTATCGGGGGTTATGCGGCTGGCACAGTGGGCGGCGCACGCACGCGCCGTTATCATAGCTTGCTGACAGCATCGCTTGGTGAACCAGTACGGCGCTATGTGTTGTGGGCGGGCCTAGATGTGTGGCTAGAAGTGGATCAGCAGCGTTGGCCATTGACGACGCATGAATGGGCGGCGGGGGTTATTTTTCCGGATGGCTACATTCATTTAGAACAATTTGAGCTAGATGGCACATTGCCCGTTTGGACATGGAATGTGGGTATGGTGCGTCTGCAACAACGGGTCTGGATGGATTATGGCCAGAATACAACTTATGTTACATGGAAATATGCACGCGGCCACCATCCAATTACGCTCTATATTAAGTCGTTAGTCACTTATCGTTCACATCATGATGTGTGTGTGGGTGGCGCAGCGATTAATGTCAAAACAGCCCCCCCACGCGCCGATGAACAAGTGCGCCTTGCCATTTTCCCAAGCACATATCTAGGTAAAACTGCTTTTGACGAGCCGCCTGTGCCTTTTTATTTAATAGCTGATGGCGGCATGTTGCATACCAATAGTGATTGGTGGTGGAACTTTCATTTGGCCGAAGAAAAAGCCCGCGGCCTCGACTTTCAAGAAGACTTATATCAGGTAGGTACCCTTGAAATACAGCTAGCACTGGGCCAAACCTTTAGCATGGCCTGTGCCCTAGAACCCGATACAGTACAACCATGGGAAGCATCGCTAAAAGCGGAGCAAACACGCCAACAACGCCTGATTGAAGCGGCTCCACGTCCTAATAAGCCAGAGTGGGTTCAACAACTGATTCTGGCCGCCGATCAATTTGTGGTACAAGACATCAATCAGCCCGATACCTTGCATATTATGAGTGGGTATCCGTGGTTTGGTGTGTGGGGACGGCACACCATGTCCAGCCTAACGGGGCTTGTGTCAGTAGTGGGACAGGGCGACCGCGCTCGCCACATTTTGCAGACATTTGCCCACTATTTAGATCATGGTATGTTGCCCCATCATTTAGCCGACGAAACGGGCGAAACGTCTTACAACTCTATTGATGCAACCTTGTGGTACTTTGTGGCGTTATGGTGCTATCTGCGCGAATATCCTGAAGACGTGGCACTCTTGCGTGAAATGTATCCGATGTTGACCGAGATGATTGGATGGTATCGGAAAGGGACGCGCTATCACATTGGCCAAGACCCAACCGATCACTTGTTATATGGTGGCGAAGAAGGCACTCAACTAACATGGATGGATGTCAAAATTAATGACTTTGTGGTAACGGCAAGGGTGGGCAAGCCCGTTGAGGTCAATGCGTTGTGGTATAACGCCCTGCGTGTTATGCAAGATTTTTCTGAGATGCTGCACTTGCCCGAAGAAGCCGAACAGTATACTCAATGGGCCAAAGCAGTGGCCAACAGCTTTAATGAGCTTTTTTGGGCAGAGCGCCATAATTATTTATACGATGTTATAGACACACCCACTGGCAATAACGATTCCTCTTTGCGCCCCAATCAGTTGCTGGCCCTTAGCTTGCCTTTTCCTGTTTTGCAAAACCCCGACCGTGCTAAAAAAGTGGTCAATGCCTGCGCCAATTATTTGCTGACATCGTATGGTCTACGTACCCTAGAAGAACACGATGTGAACTATGTTGGCAACTATAAAGGCAACCTCAACCAGCGCGACTATGCCCTGCATCAGGGGTCGGTGTGGGCATGGCTAATTGGGCCGTTCATCAGTGCTTATTGGTATGCTTATCGTGATCTGGAAACGGCTTATAGCTTCTTAGAGCCGTTTATTGATCATTTAAAGAATCATGGTGTGGGCACAATTAGTGAAATTTTTGATGGTAACGCCCCCCATCGGCCACGTGGTGCAATGGCCTATGCCCTTAGCGTGGCCGAGGTATTGCGGGTGTGGTATGAGCTAGAACAGGCGCGGCATGATCAATCTTAGGCTTTGGGGTGCGGTGTTACTAATAAGCAGTTTAATGCTTATCGGGATTAGCGTGGCGCTTTTTATGGCCCAAAGCCTGCCCACGCCTCCATTGTTGTTGGCTAGTCCCAATTGCCCACAACCCTGCTGGCAGTCCATACGTCCGGGATTGACAAGCCGTGCTGTTTTTGCGGCACAGGCCGACCAAAACTATCGCTATCGTGTATCGGCTAGCTATAAAGATGATCGACTAGAGGGTGTTGTGCGCGATATTTTATTGACGATGCGCGGTGATATTCTGTTGGGTGATGTGATCTTAGAATTTGGCCCACCCAGCCATGCCAAGTTGGGCTGGGTAGCAGGGATGCCACTTACTGGTCAGCGTAGTGGTAGGCAAATCTATGTCGGCGCAATATTATATTTTGGAAATGGATTGGTGATCGTAGAGGTGTTGCGGCCAGATTGTGTGTGGCGGTTTTCGCCCACCATGATTGTGCGGCGGGTTCGCTATCATGCTCCCAGTCCAGTGGGGACTGTTATCCCAATCGGAACACCGTTTTGGGACGGGTTTGTTAGTCAACCATTGGCAGCAGGTGGGGTTTGCTAGCTTGTACCCGAAACAACGCAGGCGCATAGTCAATCTGTCCCTCAGCATTGACATGTGGCAGCAGTAACTCGCGCATTTTGTCCAGACAATCGCCACGCGCCGAATCATCCATTGCTTCAAGTTCAGCCATCCGCGACGGCCACGCCAGCTTATAGGCCAAAAATTCCCCTAAGCTCATCTTTATGCTTAGTGGTTGATGTTCTGCTACTAACAGGCGTACAAAGCCTGCCGCACGCAATTCGTCACTATAGTCTAACTCGGTTTGCATCATACGATACCATGCCCGATCTTCCGCCAAAAAGTCACGCAGGGCCACCAAATCGGCTGGGGCATCTTCATCATCTACCATAAATACCTCTAGCGCCTCAACAATAAGACGATCATAAGGGTGTAAGCGTCCCCACTCTTGTAATACCAAGCGTCCGTCGGGCTTTAGTACGCGCCAAATCTCCTTAAAAACACGGCGCGGATGCGTGGCATTGAGGCCGAAGGAACTGATCACTAAATCAAAATGGTTAGTGGAGAAGGGAAGGGCATGGCTATCGGCTTGGGCAATAAAAACATTGGTCAACTGTTGGGTCTGTTGG
>CAZLPC010000191.1:2596-3163 GCA_964561305.1 uncultured Anaerolineae bacterium | reverse complement strand
TTGGGATGCGATTTGCATCATGGTGGGTGCAATATCGGTGGCAGTGGCGCTGGCTATGGCAGGTGCAATTAAACGTGCGACAATGCCCGTTCCTGCACCAATATCTAGTACATGCGCGGTAGGGCTTGGCGCGGCCCACGCAATAAGGTCTTGGGCAAGTGGCCTAAAAGCGGGGATAATTTTTGCCTCGTAATGGTGGGCAATGCTATCGAAAAAGCGCGAGAAATTTAATGTCATCATCTGAAAGGGCGCACCAGCAGTGCGCCCACCAGTTTTTATCCTTCTTCTGAAGCACCCGTGATAAGTGCCACAAACTCGCGCCATTCTTCTTCGATAAAGTAGAGCGTGATGCTCGGCAATTCTAGCTGATACATCACTTCGCCTTCTTCATCAACCGCCCGAATGACTGCATAGTTTTCGGTCTCTGCCAACGGTTCTATGAATTCATCACCCATCGTAGTTCACTCCTGATCTTGGACGGATAGATGCTCTAGTGTATCTAAGACTTGCAATAGGGCCAATAGGCTAGCGCCGCTATGGTGGTGTTGCTCGCCATCATCCACCAAT
>CAZLPC010000191.1:0-2586 GCA_964561305.1 uncultured Anaerolineae bacterium | reverse complement strand
TCAATCAAGTTTTTTTGGAAATCGGGGCTTTGTGTGATCGGCAAAACCCGCGCTTTGGTGCGTTGAATACGCTCCATATCCCATTGGCGGGCGATCTTGGTCCAAAAAATGCGTAGGCTCATGTCTACCGCATGTTCAGTAAGTGGAATGGCCTTGCTGGGCGACGCTGTTTTGGGGCGCAACAGTTGGCGCAGGCGATTCATGATTCGATTGGTGGCGTTTCGGGGTGTTCTACATCTGCGTTTTCGACCAGCGATAAGGGGCGGCTGAACACAAACATCCGATCTTCTGGCTCGCTTATCCAACCAGCTGCTTCAGCGGGCATTACAAACGTTGGCACATTAAGCGTTTTGGCATGTAGCCTCTCATAGCCCAGTGCCACGGCGAGTCCACGCGCCGCTTGCCAAAAGTCTTCAGAGTGGGTAGGGGTGTGGGCAAAACCAAAGCTCATTGTTTCGGGGCGGTCTGGGTGGGGCGGATTAATGACAAACAGCCCACCGATTGTCGTGTCACCATTAGGACTCCAGCCATAGGCCCGTCCTTCTGCCAAAATTTGGCGCAAAATGGCAGGTGTGCCGATTTGCAAACGCCACCGAAACTCAAAACTGCGTTCTATATCTTGAAAATGATCATTTTGACCAAGCCAAGTATTAAAGGCCTCAAAATCATCGGGGCCCAACTGCCACCAACTAGCGGGATGTGGGGTGGCGGGGGCATAAAGGCGGATGAAATCTCCCACCAAACGAAAACCTGTTTCTCCAGCCAACCGATGCACAATTGTGTTTTCGCTGGCGGTGGCAAAGCGCACCACGCCTTCGCCTTGTTGACGCGCTTGGTTAACAATGTAGTGGTGCATAATGCGGGCAAGGCCGCGCCCTTGATAATCTGGGTGTACGCGCAGGCCTTCCATCCACCATTCACCTTCCCCAAGTTTGGTCAGTTTGCTGGTGGCTACCACCGCGTCACGATAGGTCATCACATTAAATGCGCCATGTGGATCGACCAGCCATTTATCAAAAATGTCGGCCAAATAGTCGTCGCCATCCCATGTTTTCGAGGCGATGTACTCAATTGTGGCGCGGTCTTGCTCGGCGGCACGCCGAAATGAGACTTCTTCGCGGGTTAGGCGGGTTTGGGTGGGTGTGTTCATGGTGGCTGTGTTACTCCTTTAGCGCGTTCATTTGACCTACAAACTAATTGTAGCTGAGGATGGCAAGGCGATATTAACAAAGAACTGAGCGTCTGCTAAAAATATTAAGCTAGCGCCACTTGATTATAGTGCTTCAAATTGTCTTCAAAGTGTTTTGGCTAATCTATCCAAATGGCCGACCCCCTATTTTTTAGGGGGTGACGCTTAATTGCTGGGGGTCTATCGTTATATCTGATAGTGCATATTTTTAGTAAAAGCACCTTCAGAAAAGCTAATACTGGGGGCAATAGTTATGAATATAGTCATTCAAACAAATCGCCTTACTAAGCGATATGGTGATTTTGTAGCGTTGTCAGAGCTAACCCTAGATGTCTATCCGGGAGAGATTTTCGGCTATTTGGGGCCGAATGGGGCCGGCAAAACCACGACTATTCGCACCTTGCTCGATCTCATTCGGCCCAGTAGTGGATCGGCTACTATTTTTGGCTTGGATGTGCGGCGCGACAGTGTGAAGATTAATGCGCGGGTAGGTTATTTGCCGTCCGAAATGGGTTTGTATATCAACATGACTGGGCGGCAATACTTCCGTTTTGTAGAACGGGCGCGGGGTGTTGATTGTATGAAAGAGGCCGAGCATCTGGCCGAGCGCCTACAATTTGACATGAAACGCTCTTTAGAGGGCCTTAGCACAGGCAACAAGCGCAAGGTTGGCCTTATCGCGTCGTTGATGCACAAGCCCGAACTGTTGATTTTAGACGAGCCAACCTCTGGCCTTGATCCTCTTATGCAGCAAATATTCAATGAGTTGATGTTTGAAGCCAAGGCCGAAGGCCGCACAATTTTTTTGTCCTCGCATTATCTGAACGAGGTGCAAACACTGTGTGATCGGGTGGGGATTTTGCGGCATGGCAAGCTAGAGGCTGTGAATACCATTGACGCATTTACGCACCTTAATGTACGGCGGGTGATTATTGACTTTGCTGAAACGCCACCATTTGAGACCTTTGAACGGCTGGCGGGTGTAAGCAATGTGCAATTGCAAGGCAACCAATTGCGTTTGCAGATAACTGGTGATATGGATGAACTGATTAAACTGGCTTCGCGCCATACGGTTCACTCATTGCGAACACAAGAGCCGACGCTAGAAGAAGTGTTCTTACAATATTATGGCGAGGCCGACCATGCTCCGCAAGCACACCCCGAGGGAGTGTTGGCATGAAAGGTACAATCTTTCTGAATCAAATGCAAAGTGCGCCACGTACAATTTTTTGGTGGTCGCTTGGTCTTGCGCTCTATACACTCATGAATGCCAGCTTTTATCCGGGTGTTTTAGAACAGCAAGAAAGCTATCGAGAACTGATAACAGGCTTTCCATCGGCAACGTTAGATTTTTTCGAGGGTATCGAAGATATTTCTGATGTAGCCAACTATCTGAA
>CAZLPC010000190.1:0-6422 GCA_964561305.1 uncultured Anaerolineae bacterium | reverse complement strand
TCGCCCAAAAATTAGGCGACTTAGGGGATCAACTGGCCACCGAGGCCTTAGTGGGGTTGTTTCGCAACACTACCCAACCCGACCGAGTACGCTTGGCGGCAGCCAATGCCTTGCTTACGCTTAAAAGCGCCCCTTCAGTCGTTACCCTCTTGGCCGGGCTAAAAAAAGAAAACTGGCGCGTGCGTCACAATGCCGCAGCAGTGCTGGGGCAATTACGCGCTACATGGGCCACCGATCCCCTTATTGAAGCCCTTAACGATCCACATCCCAATGTGCGTTTGGCGGCGGCGGCGGCCTTGCACCGATTTCAGACACGGCAAGCGGTACAGGCTTTGGCGCTTTATCAAAAACGACGCACCGGACAAACCAAGCCCTTGCCCCATCGTCCTGATATACCTGCGCCTGTTTCTAGCAATAGCGAAAAACCACCCACGCCCACTACTACTAACGCGGCCCCATCGTCAGCATCAACCACGCTTGATACCCGCGAAGTGCGCGAGGTACGTATTGATCCCAAACGCCAAACCCAACAGATAATGCCGCGCCTGCCTATTTTGCCTGATCTAGAGGATGACTTACCCAAAAAAGATGAGAAATAGAGGTGTGCCACCCGCCACACTTTAAAAATCGTGCGGCGGGTTATTGCTGGTGCTTACTGGTTGGGTGGATTGGTGGGCTTGCTACTGACGCTGTTGATCAAGCCTTCGAGAATATTAATGGGCAAGGGGAAGATAACTGTCGAATTGTTCTCGGCAGCAATCTCTGTAAGGGTTTGCAGATAGCGTAATTGCAATGCAATTGGCTCTTGGGCCATTTGGGCAGCCGCTTCGCGCAGTTGCATGGCTGCTTGAAACTCACCCTCAGCATGAATCACCTTAGCGCGGCGTTCGCGGTCTGCTTCGGCTTGGCGAGCCATCACACGCTGCATGACTGCCGGCAATTCAACATCTTTAATTTCTACCAATGACACTTTAACACCCCACGGATCGGTGGCTTCATCAATAATCTTCTGTAACTCGTTGTTGATGCGCTCGCGCTCTGCCAACAAATCGTCTAGTTCAACCTGCCCCACAACACTACGCATGGTAGTTTGGGCCAGTTGGGCAGTGGCAAGGTTATAATTTTTGATTTGGACAATAGCCCGTTGGGGATCAACTACGCGGTAATATACAATCGCATTCACACGAATTGTCACGTTATCGCGGGTAATACAGTCTTGAGGCGGCACGTCTAGCGTCACTGTCCGCATATCAATCACTTGCATCCGCTCGATAACGGGAATGACGAAGAACAAACCGGGACCGCGTGCGCCAACCACACGTCCCAAACGGAAAATAACACCTTTTTCATATTCTGAAACAATTCGTAGGCCACTAAAACCTACCAATAAGCCAATGAATCCTAACGATCCACAGCAAACCAACAAAAATTCCATTGGTATATATCCTTTCACAATTTAGCTAGCTATAGCACCTATGAGTATAGTGCATCTGGGCTTGCAAACCCAATCAACCCCCTAATTTTTGGTAGATTGATGCAACACTCGCTAAAAAGGGATAGCAAATATTCTCATAGAAAGCTAACCTTCAGAAGCTCAAGACCATTTGTTGTGGGATTATGATTAAGCAGACTTTGATAAAACTTTTGAGGATAAATAGGGTATGGCAGAACGTAGCAGCAGACAGCGCCCGCGTGAAAAAGCCTCATGGGGCGACTTACGACGTGGCATTCGTCAGTTATCATCACAAAAATGGGTGGCCATTGGCGCTTATATTAGTCTATTGATTGGTACTTTTAGCACTGCCATCATCCCGCTATTGGTGCAATCTATTATTGATGATGGCTTAAAACCTACCAATCCATCTGAGAGCAATGAAGGGCTTGTGATTCGGTTGGGGATATTAATGGTGATCATTGCCGCCGTGGGTGGCATTTTCATTTTTTTACAAGGCTATTTGGCCGAACGCGCCAGCCAATGGGTTGCTTTTGATATGCGAAACAATCTCTATCAAAAAATTCAGACCCTCTCCTTTAGTTATCATGACCGCGCCCAAACTGGCCAACTGATGACCCGTGCCACCAGCGATGTCGAAGCGCTACGGATGTTTATTGGGCAAGGCTTGATCTTTGCGGTAAATGCCATTTTGCTATTGTTGGGTATCACCATCATTTTAGTGGTGCTTAATTGGCAGCTAACAATGGTCGTTATTCCGTCACTTATTTTAATGACCATTATTTTCGCCATGTTTGGGGCCCGTGCGCGGCCTTTGTTTCAACAAGTACAAGAACGGCTGGGGGTTTTTAACACCGTTCTGCAAGAAAACCTAGCGGGTATTCGGGTTGTAAAAGCCTATAGCCGCGAAGAGTACGAGCGCAGTCGCTTTCAAATAGCCAATTATGCCTTGCGCGATGCCAGCCTAAAGTCTACCCGGGTAGTGGCGACGATCTTTCCCGCCGCTTTTTTGATAGCCACCATTAGCTTGCTCTTAGTTGTATGGCTGGGGGGACATTTCGTTGTGAATAACAATTTGGCGCTGGGCGAGTTGACGGCCTTTACAACCTACCTGTCGTTGTTGCTGATCCCAGTAGCTCAGTTAGGTTTTATCATTGCTTCGGCCAGCCAAGCCAGCGCTAGCGCCACCCGTATCTTCAATATTATTGATACTGAAAACGACATTCAAGAAAAGCCTAACGCCCAAGAGCTACCCCCTATTCAAGGTCAAGTCGCATTTCATAATGTGGCTTTTCGCTATTTCAGTAGCAGCGATTATGTGTTGGCAGGGGTCAACTTTGTAGCCGAGCCGGGCCAAACAGTGGCATTGTTGGGCGCAACGGGCAGCGGCAAAAGCACCATCATTAATCTGTTGCCACGTTTTTATGATGCCACCGACGGCAGCATCACCATTGATGGCATTGATATTCGGGATGTGACACTAGAGAGCCTGCGCCGCCAAATTGGGATTGTGTTACAAGAAACCCGTCTGTTCACCGGAACTATCCGCGACAATATTTCTTTTGGTCGCAGCGATGCCACCGATGAGCAAATTATTGCTGCTGCAAAAGCCGCAGCTGCCCACGATTTTATCATCGGCTTTCCCGATGGTTATGCTACGAAAGTTGGCGAGCGCGGTGTAACACTATCAGGTGGACAAAAACAACGCCTTGCCATCGCACGGGCACTGATCCTCAATCCGCGTATTTTGATCTTAGATGACAGCACCAGCAGCGTGGATGTGCAGACGGAGTATCATATTCAGCAAGCCCTTGATCAACTGATGGCAGGACGTACCAGCTTTGTGATCGCCCAGCGTATTAGCACAGTGTTAAATGCCAATCAAATTGTGGTGCTAGAAAGCGGAAAAATTGTGGCGGCGGGCACACATCACGACTTGCTAGAAAGTAGCCCCATTTATGCCGAAATCTATCACTCGCAATTAGTGGATGACAGCGCAACACCTGTTAGCCAACCGATCCCAACACCGGAGGAAAACTAGCAATGATGATGCGTCGAGATGTTTTAGAACGCGAATATCGCAAAGCAGATTCAGCAGGCCTAACGCTGAGGCGTTTGCTACGCTATTTTGGACCCTATCGGCGGACACTCTATTTTGTGGGGGCCCTCATTTTGTTCACCACCGCCATTCAGTTGCTTACCCCTTATCTGATTGGACAAGCAATTGATTGCTTTGTCGCCCCTGATGCCAGTGCCAATAACAGTTGTCGGCTGGTGGACAATGCCACCGAACCAAACTTAACCAACTTGGCTTTGGTATCGGTGTTGCTAATCGCGCTGAATATTGGTGCTGCCGCCGGTAACGGCTATTTATTTTACTTAATGGCATATGCTGGTCAGCAAGTATTAACAGCGCTGCGCGATCAAGTTTTTGATCAAATTCATCGTCTTAGCCTGCGACACTATGACAACAATCCTGCGGGCGACATTATGAGCCGCCTTACCAACGATGCCGACCAAATTGCAACGGCGGTTAACTTTGCGCTGGTGCGGGTAGGTAGTCAGTTATTGGTGTTGTTTGGTAGTGTGGTGGTGATGTTGCTCATTCATCCTCCGCTAGCCTTTCTTTCGACAGCCGTTGTGCCATTGATGTTGCTTTCAACATTATTTTTTGCACGCTGGGCGCGGCAAGCCTTCCGCAAAACCCGCCGCGAAATGGGCGAGGTTAACGCCGACCTGCAAGAGAGTATCTCTGGCGTGCGCGAGGCTCAGGCCTTTGGGCGCGAGGTAGAAAATATCGAACGCTTCAAAGAGCGCAACGCTGCCAACCGCGACGCAAACATACGTGCCACCGCCATCACCAGTGGCTTGCAGCCTGTTTTAAGTGTGTTGGGTGTTATTGGGCAAGCGGCGATCATCGGGGTGGGCAGCTTGTGGGCTATTAGAGGTACTGAAACGCTGGGCTATCCTGTTACTATCGGTATTTTGGTAGCGTTTCTGGTCTATTTACAACGCTTATATGAGCCGGTGCGGGTGATTGGGCAGTTGTGGGCCCAAATCCAAGCGGCATTGGCTGGAGCCGAGCGCATGTTCAATTTACTAGATGTACAACCCGACCTGAATGATGCGCCCAATGCCCAAGCGTTACCACCTGTTCAAGGCCGCATTGTCTTTGAAAATGTCCATTTTGCTTATATTTCAACCGAGCCTGTGTTGCGCGGACTTGATTTTGTCATAGAACCCGGCCAAACGATTGCCATTGTGGGCCCGACGGGGGCGGGCAAAACCAGCATCATCAACCTCATTGCCCGCTATTATGATGTAAACGAGGGGCGTGTGCTGATAGATGGCCACGATGTGCGCGATGTAACCCAAAGCAGTCTGCGTTCACAAATTGGCGTGGTGTTGCAAGACAACTTCTTGTGGTCAGATACCATCGAGAACAACATCCGTTATGGCAACCTAGAAGCCACACCCGAACAAGTGATTGAGGCCGCCAAGCTGGCCCGTGCCCATGAGTTTATTGACCGTCTATCGGATGGCTATCAGACTGAGCTAGGCGAGCGTGGCGCTGGCCTTAGCTTGGGCCAGCGCCAGCTTATCGCCATTGCACGCGCTGCCCTCAGCAATCCACGTATTTTAATTTTAGATGAAGCCACTAGCAATGTGGACACCCGCACCGAACGCCTCATTCAACACGCCCTTGATACGCTCATGAAAAACCGTAGCAGCGTGGTAATTGCCCATCGCCTTAGCACCATTCGCAACGCTGATAAGGTGTTGGTGATTGTGGCGGGTCAGGTGATCGAAAGCGGCACACACGATGAGCTTTTGGCATTACAGGGCCACTATTATGATCTGTATATGAGCCAGTTTCGGCGCGAAGAAGAAACCAGTCATCAGGAAGCCGTTTAGGTTTGGCCGTTGACGATGTAGACCATTTTAGATAAATAATGGACTGTAGAATATCTGTCCAACCTAGATCAAAAAGGCACTTGTCCATAAGATGAGAGACAAACGCCCCGTAGATGAACTGAGCATTGAAGAATTAGAGCGCATTTTGGCCCTCCGTAAGCGCGAGCAACGGATGGCCCGCGCCCAACAAGCCCGTGATCGGGGGCGTAGTACAACTGATGCCCCTGATATTGTCGTTGCACCACCAGTGCCACTATCCGCGCCTATGCCCAGCATGCCCGAAAACCCGCCGCGCTTAGAAAGCCCGCGCCCTGCCGATATTGAAATGGAGCCAGATCGTGTGGCTTTTGTGGATGAGATAAGGCGCGGCGAACCCACCGATGGCATGAAACAGCTGACCAATTGGGGGTTGTTGGCAATCGAAATTGGGGCGGTTTTGGGGTTGGCATTTGTGTTGTATCAGGGCTTTATGGGCTTACAAAGCATTGAAAACAGCAAGCAGTCTATTCAAGACGACTCGAACCGCATCCAAGCCGAGAGCCGCACCACTCCTACCCCACCACCAGACCTTGCACCGACGGCCTTAGTCTTGCCCGGCGGCCATGTTTATAGTGACGACGGCAACCACAGCTTTAATGCTGCCGAATATGACGCATTTTTCGAGCAACAACGGATTCCTGAAAATCTGCGCCCGGCACTGCAACAACAAGCTAGCATTAGCCTTACCTTTAACCAACCGCCGCAAGTCACCGACCCCATTGCGCTTGAAATTCCACGTTTGGGCATTGATCGGGCTTCGGGCAAGGGGGCTATTTCGCGTGGGGCCGATTGGGAGACACTGACCAATGGGCTAGGGTGGTACAATAATGGCGCAAATCTATCCAATGATCAAAATTTAGTGATTGTGGGTCACAATGATATTTACGGCGAAATTTTTAGAGACCTTGGCGATCTTGAGGTAGGCGATGAGATCACCATTTACGGCAATAGTGGCCAAAGATATACTTATCGGGTCACTGACGAGCAAATAGTGATCTCATCGCCTACCTCAAGA
>CAZLPC010000189.1:1692-6434 GCA_964561305.1 uncultured Anaerolineae bacterium | reverse complement strand
GCACAGTTTGGTTAATGACATTTGTCTCGTCTGATTGAGGCGCAACCGCTAACATGACCCCGCCGATCAAATAGCATGGGATGGTGGCAAGAATAATGAAAAACAAAATACTTCGGTTCCGAAACCGATGCGCTTGCTCATCACCGCGATTGCGAAGTTCATCTATAAACGTCATGCGCCAGCACCTAAATCAAGTCCATATAAACAGGTACTTCGATTATAGCAGCAATTTGCTGGGCAGCATGATGCGCAGGGGTATCGTATTCTGCCAGTTGCAAAGCGCGGCGTGTTTTGGTACGCCCGTGCATTCGTACGGCCTCCCAATCATACGATTGCCCGATGACATCTTCAATTTGTGCTAGCAAGTAAAACCGATGGCCATCATAAGCATGTAACCATACATCTTGCGCGATCCGCATCGGGTCTTGGGCTCGGCGACGACCTTGTGAACGCGGCGGGTCTTGGGTAATTAACAAGTATTGAATGGCATCAAAGCCTATCCGCCAGCGTACCAAAGGCAATATAGACCCTTGCTCATAAACTAAGCGTTGATACCTATCAATAAAGACTTGTTGGGCATTTAGCAACTGCCACAACAAGCGCCCCAAGGCCAGCATCAATATTGCTCCCATTCCCATGCCTAAAAATGGTAACCAATCTGGCTCTACGCTAGCCAAACCGCGTGTTAGGCTGCCAATACTAAGCACAAAAAACAAGATTGTCGCCAGCAAAATGCCACCTAAGCGCACCATGTTTATAAGCCACCAACTGCGCGGGCGTTGCCACACCATCCCTACCCCAATGCGGCGCAAGTGCCAATCGGCAAATGTAATTGGCAAAGGCCGCAGATGAATATCTGGCACATTGACCACCACTGCTACCGATTCGACTGTTGGCGGTTTGGGGCGCGATGTGGCAATGGGGGTATCAGCATCAAGCTTCGTGGGGGTGCTATTGTCGTCTGCATCCTCATCGGGTAACAGGTCGGCTTGAAAAGCTGCCACGCGTGAGGGCGTGCTGGGCCCAACCAATTGAAAAGGGCGGCCCATCAGCCGCGCCAAAGATTGGCCAACAAACTTCAGCGTTTCTAGGTCGGTATCGTGCGTGGGTTTGGGCCATGCCGCCAGCTCGCACCATTGCATCTGAATGGTGTCTTGCACGCCGGCTGCACCATCAATCAGCAATACGCCCAAGCGCCATGCCTCATTTTCGGGGGCCCATCCTAAAATAACACGCCCCACTTGGCCCGGACTGATAGTAGCGCTAGACAGCGCACGCGCCGCCCGAAACACCGGATGTGTGGTGATTCCTTCAGGGCTGGCATCAACAAGGGTCGTCGGACTTAATAGTTCTGTGCTGACCAAGCGCCACGAATCGGCGCTAAATTCTATTTTTAGATCATGTGCGGCTGGAATGGCTTCCATCAACGCTTCCTAACAGGTTGGCGATTCTTAACCCTGTCATTATAACATCCTAAATCGGGTACAATAGACCAAACTTGCTGAAATTAATCTATAGGAAACTGTTTTCGATGTTACCCATTCGGCTTGAGATGCAGAATTTCTTAGCCTATCGCAACCCCGATCCAATTTTATTTGATGGCATTCATTTGGCGTGTCTTAGTGGGCCCAATGGCGCGGGCAAGTCGTCTATATTAGATGCCATAACGTGGGTATTGTGGGGCAAAGCCCGCGCCAAATCTGATGATGAGTTGGTGCATATTGGGCAAGATGAGGTATCTGTGACGCTTGATTTTGTGCAAGGGCGCGATAAATATCGTGTCATCCGCAAACGGCGTTTGGGCAAAGTGCGGGCAGGTGGTGGCCGTTCGGCAGGGCATACTACGCTTGATCTCTTGGGCTTTGTGCCCGAAGAAAACACCTATCGCGTCATTAGCGAGGCCAGCATCCGTGCCACCCAAGAGCGCATTATTGAATTAGTTGGCCTCGATCATGAGACATTTGTTAACTCGGCATATCTTCAACAAGGCCGCGCCGATGCTTTTACCATGCAATCGCCCACTCATCGCAAAGAAATTTTGAGCGATATTTTGAAGTTGGATATATGGGGCATTTATGAAGAACGCGCCAAGTCTAAACTTCGTACCATTGAAGGCGAAATGCAGACCAATGCTAACCTTATTGCCACCATTGATGCTGAAATTGCAGCAGAGCCAGCCCTGCGTATTGAGTATGATCGAATGGGAGCAGAGTATCAACGCGCTAAAGCCGAGGCCGAGGCCGCCGAACAGCATTTTCAAGAGATAGCTGGCGCACGCCAAGAAGAATCGCAGGCCACTACTGCGCTTAATCGTCTTAAAAATGACATTCGGCGCTATGAAGGCGAACTGGTCGCGGTGACAACCCATGTCCAGCACCAAGAGCAACAACTGGCGGGTTATCAGACCATTATTGCCGAGCGCGAACAAATTGAAATCGGCTATGCCCAACTAATGCAAGCCCAAGCCGATAACGAAGCATTAGGCGATTTATTGCGCCAGCGTCAGCAGGTGGACGAGCGTATTTATGCTATTGAGCGCGACATGGAGGCTGCCCGCCAAGAGATATTGCACGAATTGACCTCGACCGAAACACTAATCCATGAATCCATACGGCAAAGCTCGGCGGGCGATGAACTGCGTGAGGATATTGAAGGCCTGCAAGCCCAAATTTTTAAGCTAGAGCAGGATGAAGCCCGCCGCGAAACCCTGCGCGACGAAATTGCTGCCTTGCGCGAAGAATCGGCGAAAATGGTTAGTGAAAACGACTCACTGAAGCCTAAAATGGATCAATTAAAACAAGCTATTGATATGCTAGAAGTAGAAACCGAAGCGTCGGTTTGCCCTGCCTGTGGACAGCCACTTAACGAGGAGCATCGGCAACATTTGATTGATGGCTATTGGGCCGAGGGGCGGGGCATGGGCGATCAACATCGGGCCAATAAACAACGCCTCGAACAAATTAGCGCCGAAATCAAAGAGCGTGAAGGTGCGATCAAGGTTCTCGATAAAAACTTAAAAGACCTCAATCCACTACGGAGCAAACTTGGCAGCTTACAACAACGCCTAGACGACATTGCCGCCGCTGAAGATCGCGCCCAAGAACTGCGACAACATATTGATTATTTGCAACAGACACTGCACAACCAAGACTATGCCCACGAATTGCAACATCAACTAGCCGAAGCCAGCGCCGAACGCGAGGCACTAAACTATAACGATGCGGATCATGTCGTCATCCGTGAGCGCCTAGACCTGTTTCGCGGGTTTCAATCACAATCTATTCAGTTGCAAACGGCACTCAATTCAGTTGAGACCCTAGAGCAAGCATTATCGGATGCCCGCGCCCGCCAAGACCGCTTTAATGAGTATTTGACGGATTGCCAGCAGCAAGTGATCCAACTAGAAACCGAGATGATCGAGATTAAGGCGCGTGTGATTGAGATGGAACGGCGCGAAAAATTTTGGCACGAGCGCCGCAGCCTAGAGCGCAATTTTTATGAAAACATGATCGCTCTGCAACAACAGTTACGCAGCATTGAGCAACAGCGCGAGCGCCGCAAAGCCCTTGTGGCCCGCACGGATATGCTGCAAGAAGAACTGAGCGTTTATGAGCAGCTAAAAACGGCCTTTAGCCGCAATGGTGTACCGGCCATGGTGATTGAGTCGGTAATACCAGAGCTAGAAGAAGCCACCAACCACCTGTTGCGACGTATGACCGATGGGCGCTTGGTGGTGCGCTTCGATACCCAGCGCGAGAAGAAAACAGGCGGCGTGATTGAGACCTTCGATATTGGTATTGCCGATGAATTAGGAACCCGTGACTATCAACTCTATAGTGGTGGCGAGGCGTTTCGCATTAATTTTGCTATTCGGATTGCTGTTAGCCAGTTGTTGGCGCGACGGGCGGGCGCACAGTTGCGGACGTTGTTTGTGGATGAAGGCTTTGGCACACAAGATGAAAATGGCCGCGAACGCCTTGTCGAGGCGCTCACAGCCATTCAAGATGATTTTGATCTGATTCTCGTCATTACCCATATTGACGACCTGCGCGATGCTTTTCCGGTGCGCCTAGAAGTCGAAAAGCTACCCAACGGTAGCCGTGTGCGCCTGATGTAGTTTTGACTATTTGGGCAACGTCAAATCGCCCATGCGATACTCGCGGAAGGCTTCGGCTGTCCATGGCAACACGGCATCAAAAACCGTGTAGATGGCGTGGGCATATTGTCGAATTTCCCATTGGGCATCGTCGGCCATCCGCAGCGACAAGAAGTGCATCAGGTTATGCGCGTCAATTTTCCACACACCCGTATAGTACAGCGCAAAACCGGGCAAAAAGAGCCGCGCTTGCTCACGCGCTACGCCCGCCGCCAACGCTTGCTCATACAGTGCATAGCTACGATCATAGTGTTCGGCTAATAGTGCCAATAATTCGCTGTCGGCTTCAGGATTAATCACGCCCGTGCTGGCTTGCTTGTTATCGCTGGATTGTTTGCGCCACTCGCTGGGTACATAAAAATCGTTTTCTTCAAAAGGCGTGTATCTGCCACTCTGCATATTGATATTGGCGGTGCGATGCCTGACAAGTTGCCACCAAACCAGAACTGGGGCACGCAGCCGCCACTTAAACTCGACCATTTCAAAGGGTGAGGTGTGCCGATTGCGGAGCAAGTAAAACAGCAATTTCTTGTCGCGTTCTGGCCCTTTGCTGTCACCCAAAAACGACACCCGCGCCGCGTTGACA
>CAZLPC010000189.1:0-1682 GCA_964561305.1 uncultured Anaerolineae bacterium | reverse complement strand
TTGACAATGGCCAAATCGTCACCCATCATATCTTGTAGTTCCAAAAATCCCTTATCCAACACAGGGATCTGCTTGTTTAGCCATGTTGCTAGCGTGCTTTCCATTCAACCTCCACTAAAAACTAGGGGGAACACTTTCAACCGAATTCCCATATAATGACCTTGTTGATCAAAAACATAAATTGGGTTTGGGCTAATTTCAATGGATAATTATAATCCCAATCAATCACCACGACTGCTAACAACCTTCCGTACTGCTGATCTTGAGCCAGTGTTGGGCCTTATTCATGCCGGACAATCAGTGGAAGTTATAGGTGTAGGCAGTGTTGGCAAGTCAAACTTTGTGCGCCATCTGATCCGCCAAGATGTGATAGACACATTCCTATATCAACGCTATGGCGAGAAGTCGAAAGTAGTGTTTGTAGGGCTAGATGCCAATAGCCTATTAGAACCCCTGCCCAGTGCGATGGATCGTAGCAAACCATCGGGTTGGAGTGGTTATGAACTTTTTGCATCGCGCTTGTTACGCTCAGTAATGGAGCAGGGTTTGCTTAATCATGTTGCGCCCACCCATCCAGCCCACCCTGAAGAACTCTATGCGATGTATCAACGTTTGTGGCCCGATGATCAAGCCCCAGTGAACGTGATCGCCTTTCGCTATGTTGAAGATATTTTGCAACGCATTTTTGATGCGGTACAAAATGTGCGCTTTATCTTTATTTTTGATGAATTTGAGAAATTTTTGCGCGAGCTACCACCGCGTTTTTTTCAGACATTACGCAGCCTGCGCGATCAATTTAAAGATCGCGTTATGTTCATTTCAACTGCCCGCCAAATTATGCCGCTATTGGTGGATCATGCGCTTTATGATGAGTATGAGCCATTTATAGAGTTGTTTTCGCGCCATTTTTTGCTGCCCTATCGCCCCTCAGACACCGAGCAAACATTCCGCCGTTTATCGGTGCGGCGCGATTTACCCCCCCCTCCCCTCGAAATGCGCGAACAATTGATGGCCGTTACGGGTGGCCACGCGGGTTTGGTGCGGGCCGCTTTTTCGGCGTGGGCCCCGCTTAACTTGTTACGCCTTCAAATGTCAGATGAAGAGGTGATCCGTATTTTGTTGCAAGTGAACGAGGTACAAGAAGAATGCAAGACCATCTGGCGCAGCCTTAGCCAAGACGAGTGTCAAATATTGTTCGATATGGTGCGGGCCCAACAACAACACAAGCCTATTGACATTAACCCCTATCGCCCCTTGGCCCAACTGCTCATTCAAAAAGGATTGTTGTTGCCCACCGATCAAATGACATTTGCCAACATTCGTCCCCATTTATGGGCCGCCTTTTTATATGCCGCTATCCCCCCCGAAACTCCTGATGCAGCCTCGGTGCGGATGGACAAAAGTCCAGACTTGATGACCTAATGCACATCTGGAATTTATCGGCAATTGAAGCAATCCGCTTGCAAAAAGAACTGGCCAAGCAAGTAAACACCACCACACCGATCTTGCTGGACGCTGTTCGCTATGTGGCGGGCGTAGATGTCAGCGTGAAGAATGAGATCAGCCGCGCCGCAATTGTGGTGTTTGAATATCCCTCGCTGCGGCAGGTAGAAGTGGTGTATGACAGCATTCCGACCCCGTTCCCGTATATCCCCGGCTTGCTGACCTTTCGGGAAGGCGCG
>CAZLPC010000188.1:0-6530 GCA_964561305.1 uncultured Anaerolineae bacterium | reverse complement strand
GCGAAGGTGTGTTGGGGCGTGGTGGGCGCGGGATTGTGGATCACTTTGGCTTGCATGGCAAAGTAGATATTGAAGTGGGCACAATGAGCAAGGCCTTTGGCGTAGTCGGTGGGATTGTGGCTGGCAAACAAGCGGTGATTGATTGGATTCGGCAGCGCGGGCGGCCATTCCTCTTTTCTAGCGCCATGACTGTGCCCGATACAGCTGCCTGTCTTGAAGCGGTGGACTTGCTAGAAGAATCTACCGAATTAGTGGATCGCTTATGGGCCAATGCGGAGACGTTTAAGGAAGGGATGAAAGCCTTAGGCTTCGACACCGGCCATACCACTACCCCGATTGTACCTGTGATGCTCTATGACGAACACACGGCCCAGCAATTCAGCCGTCAGTTATTTGAACAAGGCGTGTTTGCAATGGCGATTGCCTTCCCCACCGTGGCACGCGGTAAAGCTCGTATCCGAGTGATGAACACCGCCGCCCACTCCCCTGCTGATATTGAAGAAGCACTGGGTATCTTTGAAAAAGTAGGAAAGACATTGAATGTCATCTAATGGACAATGGCTAGAATGGGCCCGCACTATCCAATGGGTAGCACAAAATGGCTTGCACTATACCGCGAACCCCTATGACAAAGAGCGGTATGAAAAATTGTTGATCTTAGCCACCCAGATTATTGCCACCCACACACACGCCGATCTAAACACGGTGCAGGCTTTCCTGACCGAGCAGATTGGCCCCATGACTCCTAAAGTGGATGTGCGCGGCGTGGTCTTTAATGAAAAGGGCCAAGTCTTGCTGGTAAAAGAATTGTTGGATGGTGGGCGCTGGACACTTCCCGGCGGGTGGGCGGATCCTAATGAGCCGCCGAGCCTATCTACCGTGCGCGAGGTGCGCGAAGAATCGGGCTATGAAGTGCAGGCCGTGAAGCTATTGGCGGCTTATGATCGGGACTTGCAAGGACATCCGTCTTACATTTTCAGCGTGTATAAGCTGTTTTTCTTGTGCAATCTCATCGGCGGTGCACCCACAACCAGCATCGAAACAGGTGGCGTGGGTTGGTTTGCCGAAGATGAACTGCCCATCGAACGTGACCTTTCGGTGGGGAGGGTACGTCTTGCCCAATTGCAGCGCTTTTTTGAGCATCACCGTAACCCGGCCCTACCCACCGATTTTGATTAATGAGCTAAGGAGTGCAAAATATGACCGAACGCAAAACGATCTCATCGTGGATGTGGGCGACCGATAACGGCGATACCAACGGCGCAACGGTTGACCTTAATTTAGGCATGATCTATTGGTTTGACGCGGTGGGATGTGCCTGTAGTAGCCACACATCCGAACAAACCCTTGCCCAGTATCGGCAAAACGGCTCGCCATTGGGCGGTTTGCCCGCCGATGTATTGGCTGAAATTCAAGCAGTTGTATCGGTGACAGAATAAGCAAATGGGCGCGCATCCGCTTAACTTGACCCTGCGCTTTTTGCTCGAAGTAGTGGCGTTGGTGGGCATTGGCTATTGGGGCTGGACACAAGGCGAGGGTTTTGTGCGGATTTTGCTTGCTTTTGGTCTCCCCGGCATTGCCTCGGCGTTGTGGGTGACGTTTGCTGTGCCGAATGATCCTAGTCGGTCGGGCTATGCGCCTGTTCCCGTGCCCGGTATTGTCCGCTTGTTGCTAGAAGTGAGCATTTTTGGACTTGGAACCTACTTGTGGTACGCTGCCGATCAACCCACCATCGCCCTTCTAATGCTGATCGCACTAATTATTCACCACATCGCTAGCTATGATCGCTTGGCATGGCTGCTCCAGCAATAAATGGGTTTAGTGACATAGTATATTCAGAACGAACCTTTGGTAATGCCAAAAAAGATGCACTATTGAATGGTGTGACAAGCGATACGCTAGTGGAAATTGAAAAGTTTTTCCAAAGTTATCAAGAAAAAGCTCCCAAACATAGGGATTTATCCTTGCTTGGGAGGTAACATTATTATTCAGGGATGGCGGCCGGCTCTAACACCTCGTTAACTCGGTCATAGTTGATTTCAAGATAGTACGTAGTTGTTAGTCCGGTAGATGCCTCACCTAGTACCTCATCAAAATCACCAAAGCCTAAGCCATCGCCAACTACAGTGAAATCAACGATAACTTGCAAAGGATTATTTTGTGCGTCAAGAGCAACTTGCAATGTAATATATTCACCGAAAAAGTCGTTGAAACCCATGGTTTCTGTTTCTTCCACATCCTCTTCCGATGCTGATTCCATAATGCCATCAATATTGATCACCACTGTTATAACATCAACATTGATACCATTTAGCATCATCGGTTCTGATAAAATCTCAGCTACTGCCCCTTCAAATAACGCTAGGCGTAAGAGATTCTCTTGATTTTCAGTCAAAAAGCGATTGACTTCTAAATCAACAAATATAGTGTAATCATCAGATTCCTCAAGAATTGTCCATCCATCAGGAAGTTCTGGATAATCACCTTCTGCAGAGAGATATGATGCATTGGCATATAACACACCATTTACATAGCGCATTTCTGCCTCAAGCTCAAAGGTTGCGTTTGTTTCCTCATCTAATTCTGAGTCAATGTCGACAGCCATGGTTTGATAGGAATGGTAATTGATGGAATCTGTGAGTATAACTTGCGTCTCAAAAGTGCGGGCATATGACTGTGTCTCATTAAAATTAAAGCCCACTAAGCTGCCTGATAGGGTAAAATCAGTGTTTTCAACACCTGATTCAACATAGCCAGTATAACTGTCTAATATATCGGCAGCGCTAGCTATCCGATCTAGTAGAATTTGTTCCTCTGGCGTTAAGCCATCTTGTGCATCAACATGATTTGTGAAGGCAAACAAAAGGCTCAAGACGACAATGAAACGGGTAAGGTGGTAAAAGTTTCTCATGAATTGTTACTCCTTAGATAGATGAATGATTATGATTTGTTGTGCATTGATACAGTCAAATAACCAGTGTTACTGGTAAATTGAATGAGGATATGCGGTTGATATGGATCAAAATTGGTAGTTTGCCAAACAGCATGAAGCCCTTCTCTAGCAATTTCGACATTTTCATCTACAAGCACAAAGTTTTCAGGAAGATCAACATCACTAGACTCAATTGAGACTTCAAGTCGCACAATTGCATCGGGGGGCAACGTAATATCCGTGCCGCCATCCATGTTTTGAATAACCACTGAATACCCACTGTTAACGATGGATGGTAATGTGAGGGCAATATGCCCATCCTCTGCTTGTATATTCAAGCTGATGAGACGGCTTAAACTCAAATTTAGAGTACTTGCATTGCTACTCGTGTTTTGCAAATCAATGCTAAAGGGAACATCTGGACTAATGGTCAATTGATAGTAACCAACGTCTTCGGTGGTTTGCGTCCATCTTATAACACGAGATGACTCGCTTTCTGTTACAAGTAGAGCTTGTTCAATCGGTCTCGGGTTTATATCGAACAGCTCTACATCCCCTGTCGCTATAGTTATCGAAGAATCGTATGTCGTAACTTCAAGATGCGCTGGTAGGGATTCGGTTGAAACGGGAAGCGACAGAGTTGGCGTAAACGGAATGGGGTATTGATAAATTGAACTATCATTTTGCGGTTGTTGATTCGATAGTATCCATATTATGCCACCTAAAATTAGGAGTGTGGCCACAGCTCCCCAAGTTAACCAACCTTGCCGCTTCGCGCCTTTCGGTAGTTGCAATGCAGGATCTTTGGCAACTATCGCTATTATCTGGTTTGCACCGTTAGCAGCCGGCAATTGGTGTTGACCGTTTTGATACACAACAGGCTCTTGAGAGACAGGTCGCGCCAAAGCAACGGTTAGTTGCCAAATCATCTCTTCTAAAATGGAGTCTTGCTCGGCAATTTCCATTACAGCAGCAACCTGAAGCATATTGCCTTTTTCGAGGGCAGAGAGGTAACGTTGTATGAGTAGTTCACGCTGATATTGATTCAGTGAGTTACTCATGATGTGTCTCCTGTTGGTTAAGAAATGCTATACGTAATCGCTGTAACGCACGATGCAAGCGCACGCGGGCAGTACTAGGTTTTACACTCAGCGCTTTGGCTAGCTGTTCACCATCTAGTTCGTTTAATATCGCAAGGCTTAAGACTTGGCGATCCGACTCGTTGACGAGATTGAGGAGTGCTTCAACGGAATTAGATGCTTCTATCTCATTAGAAATTGAGGCATGAGAGCTTTGACTCGTTAATAGTTGTTCAAGCAACTCTTCTTCGCTAAAGGCTTCACCCGAATCGAGATACAAATCCCCAATTAATGATTCATGTTGTTGGCGTTTGTACATCTCAACTTGACGACGACGAACTAGGTTGGCTGCAATACCTAAAAGCCATGCCCTAGGAACTTGCTCTGTATCAAATCGCTCCTCATTGATAAGGGCAGTCTCAACAACGTCATGTAATAGATCATCAATAGTCATTTTGTCGGCGTGAAGCCCTGCCCGTGTTAAATACAACCAAAGAACACCCCGTAGAGCATGGCTCTCGTTGGCTATAAAGATTCGCAATAAGCTATTTATGCTTTGATGGGCTGGTTTAACCATAACAACGTCCTCATCACGCTTGGCTCTATAGTAGTATTCACAAAATTTGCTATTTTGTTACACCTCAAAACAAAACAATATCTTTCATCCTATTTTTGAGGGATGTTGTCGTATGTTCTTGAATAGCAACCAGCTATCTGACCATCTACGTTCACTAGTGACTAAGATACTAGAGTCGTATTCTGCTTGTGTGTTTAGAACATCCGTGCTATATTTTTAGCATGAAATTCGCTTGATGTTGAAGGAAATCAATTATGAGAAAAATTGTCGTAATTTCCCACGTCTCTCTTGATGGTGTCATACAAGCTATGGGCGGGCTAGACGAAGATACCAGTGGTGGCTTTGCCTATGGCGGATGGGTATCGCCCTATGCCGATGATGTTCTTGGAACAGTTATACGCAGGGAGATGAACATGCCGTTTGATCTGTTGATTGGGCGCAAAACCTTTGATATTTGGGAGCCATATTGGCCGCAACATGGGGATATATGGCCGGGTGTTAATGCAGCGACCAAATATATCGCCTCGAATACCATAACTGCTAGCGAATGGCAGCCTACTGTATTTTTAAACGGAGATATTGCGGAAAAAGTCATGACCCTCAAGCAACAGCAAGGGCCGGATTTGCACGTATACGGCAGCAGCAACCTCCTTCAGACGCTCATGAAGCATGATTTGGTTGATGCGTTCTGGCTAAAGATATACCCGCTAACATTAGGTACTGGAAAACGGTTGTTTGCCGATGGCACAATTCCGGCGGCCTTCAAGGTGACGGATAGCCAAGTCTCTTCAAAGGGTGTCATTATCATGAATTATGAACGTGCGGGCGCGGTTACAACCGAAACGCGCTAATAGTTACGACATTTGCCATTTTGTTCACCCAAAAATAAAACAACGCCTCTCAAAAACGGGATGAGGGGCGCTGTTTGTTTTAGAGCATGGCAGGCGGCCCGAAGGCCACCTGTATGGGCTTATTTGTTCTTTTCAGGAGTACGCAGCGAACCTTGACGGCTGGCGTTTTCCTCGGCGGGCGAGTTTTGTGGATATTGATCCATAAACTCAGTATCGGTGTAACGGTTGGCTTCTTCATCCACTAGAATCGCGGGTGCATCAATCGGCAACGCATTTGTCGAGAAGATGTTAGAAGCGGGCGCAGGGCGGCCAGTTGCAGTGCTGATGCCGTCTATGTCAGAGGTAAAGACCACTTCGGTTGATTCGCAAATCCATGTTGGCGCATAGTCCGCAATGTCATTGTCGGTGATCAAACGGGTGATTTCGCTCTCAAATTCATAGGCATAGATGTCCAGATCACCGTCCAAATCACTTTGGTAGGCGATGATGCTGTCATCTGGCGACCAAACGGCGTTGCTAGCATGGCCATTCTCATCGCTGAGTTGTTGGACATTGCTGCCGTCGGCATCCATCACAAAGATGACGCTGTTGTCATTTAGACGATAGCTGCGGAACAAGACGCGATCACCGTCGTTGCTGTACATCGCATCGTGATCGTCACCCACACCATCGCTGATACGGGTAATGATCGGGCGGCCATCCTCATCACGGTTCGCCAAATCGAGTTCGTAGATTTGCCAGAAGCCGTCGCGGTCGCTTTGGAAGAGTAGCTTGCTGCCATCTGGATGCCAGAAGGCGTTGATGTCATCGCTGGCATCAAACGTCAAGCGTTCTTCCACGCCCGTACGGACATCGAGCATGTACAAGTCCCATTGTTCATCGCGTGAGGATTCATAGACGATATAGTTACCACCGTCGAAGCTGCCACCGGGTGACCAAACGGGGTCAATATCAATGGCGACGGTGTTGTAGGTGACACGTTGGATGGGCAAGCCACTGTCAACGTTGTCTACTGGCGCAACATAGATTTCCCAGTTGCCGTCACGGACGCTAGAGAACACAATCCATTGGCCATCGGGGGCGCGGCTTGG
>CAZLPC010000187.1:0-6549 GCA_964561305.1 uncultured Anaerolineae bacterium | reverse complement strand
TGGCCGTCGCGCTGAATGTCAAGCGCCGCCAATAGAACATCAGCTTGATTTGGACCGCTAAGTGACAAACCGATTTTTGTGCCACTAGCCTTCAATCGCGCCAATTCATCTAGCACTACGTCATTTGCTAACACACCGCTTTCAAATGTTGCCGAGTGAATTTGATAGAGCTTCAAATGATCGCCCAACAGAACTTGGGTTTCGGCCCATTGTTGCTTTAACACCGGCAAGGTGTGATCTTTGATCTCGTGCTTATCAGCTTCCACTTGCCAATCGGCAGTATAGATATAGCCCCATTTTGAGCCAACGGTCACGGCTTGAGGATTGATGTTGCGAGCAGCCAGCCAGCTACCCAAAAAGGCCTCACCACGCCCGTACGATCTGGCTGCGTCAAAATAGCGCACGCCCGCCGCCCATGCCGCATCCAATACTTGGTGAGCGTGTTGCTCCATCGCTTCAATGCTATAATTTTCGCTCAGATCATCGGCATGGCCAAGATTGATATAGCCGGGCCGCCCCAAGGCCGCCAACCCCAAGCCAATTTTTGATATTGCTAAACCTCTGTTGCCCAATGATGGCATATTTGCTCCTTAACAATGCTCTTTTTAGGGAGCATATTACCGCGTTGTGTGGAAAATGAAAAAGCCCCAGCACAAGGCCGGGGCTATTTCTTCTAGCAGATTTTAGCTAGGGTTAAACTACATCATGCCGCCCATGTCAGGGGAGGGCATGGCCTTCTCTTCTTCAGGAATGTCGGTGATGAGGGCTTCGGTGGTGAGGATCATGGCGGCGATGCTGGCCGCATTTTCCAAAGCGCCGCGGGTGACCTTAACGGGGTCAAGGATACCTTCGGCGATCATGTCCACATATTGACCAGTCATCACGTTGAAGCCAATCTTGTTATTGCCTTGCTCTTCTTGGGCACGGCGAACATTGTTGATGATAACGCCACCGTCTTGGCCGGCATTGGCAACAATCTTCTTCAAGGGGGCTTCTAGGGCTTTGCGGAGGATGGCGATACCCGTGTTTTCATCAGGATCACTGAGCGTTACACCGTCCAATGCAGTTACGGCATTGACCAACGCCACACCACCACCGGGCACGATACCTTCTTCAACAGCAGCACGGGTGGCGCTCAGGGCATCTTCTACGCGGTGTTTCTTTTCTTTTAGCTCGACTTCGGTGGCAGCACCCACACGAATCACGGCTACACCACCACTGAGTTTGGCGAGGCGCTCTTGCAGTTTCTCGCGGTCATAGTCGCTGGTGCTGTTTTCAATTTCGACGCGAATTTCATCTACGCGGGCCTTAATGAGGGCTTCATCGCCATAACCGTCAATGATCACGGTTTCATCTTTGGTGGCAACCAATTTGGCTGCACGGCCCAAGTCGCCGGGTTCGGCATTTTCGAGTTTGCGGCCCGTTTCTTCGCTGATCACTTCACCACCAGTTAGCACGGCGATGTCGCGGAGCATGGCTTTACGACGGTCGCCAAAGCCGGGGGCTTTGATAGCAACCACGTTCAACATACCACGCAGCTTGTTTAGCACCAAAGTCGCTAGGGCTTCGCCGTCAATATCTTCAGCAATGATGACAATATCGCGCTTGCCAATTTGGAAGAGTTTTTCTAGCACAGGCACAAGGTCGGCGGCGGCGCTGATCTTCTTGTCATGAATGAGGATATATGGCTCATTGATGACACATTCCATTGTTTCGGGGCTGTTGACGAAATAAGGGCTGATGTAGCCACGGTCAAATTGCATACCCTCAACAAATTCGGTCTCAAATTCCAAGCCGCGGCTTTCTTCAACAGTAATCACGCCGTCTTTGCCAACTTTATCCATCACATCGGCAATCAATTCACCAATACTGCGGTCTTGGGCCGAGTTAGAAGCAACCGAGGCGATTTCTTCTTTGGTGTTGATGTCTACGGCCATGCCACGAATATACTCAACGACGCGGCGAGTGGCTTCTTCAATACCACGCTTCAACAGCATGGGGTTTGCGCCAGCAGCAATATTCTTCAAGCCTTCATTCACAATGGCTTGGGCCAACACAGTGGCGGTGGTGGTTCCGTCGCCAGCAATGTCGTTGGTCTTGGTGGCGGCTTCTTTCAACAGTTGGGCCCCCATGTTCTCGTAGGGGTCTTCCAATTCAATTTCTTTGGCCACCGTTACGCCGTCGTGGGTAACAGTGGGCGCGCCAAACTTCTTGTCGAGCGCCACGTTGCGGCCCTTGGGGCCCAACGTGGTGCTAACAGCGTTGGCCAAAATATCAATACCGTTCTTTAAGCGACGGCGGGCATCTTCATTAAAAACAAGTTGTTTTGCCATGGTTGATTGATCTCCTTAAGGTGTGCTTATCGTTGTTTAGTGATGGTTATATGCGATGAATGCAGACTAGTTGGCTTCGACAACAGCCAAAATGTCAGCTTCTTTCAAAATGAGAAATTTGGTGCCACTGATTTTGACTTCAGTGCCTGCATATTTGGCAAACAAAACCGTATCGCCTTCTTGTACATCTAGGGCAATATGATCACCATCATCGTCACGACGACCGGGGCCCACTGCAATTACAGTGGCTTGTTGGGGCTTTTCTTTGGCAGTTTCTGGCAAAACCAGTTGGCCGCCAGCAAAAGTTTCTTCGGCTTCTTTGGGTTCCACAATAACGCGATCTGCGAGTGGACGGAGTTTGATGGACATATTTTGGTATCCCTCCTGCAAGTTATGGGTTAGGCATAAGGCAATGCTGTATAGTCTTGAGCAATTTTTTAGCAGTCTCAAGTAGTGACTGCTAACCAGCCTAGAATATACCAAACCTGAAAGGGATACGTCAAGCATTTTTAGCAGTCTCGTGTACAGACTGCTAAATTTCTATGAAAATTCTAACATTCTAATACCCAATACACATTTTCAGCGCATAATTCAACATTGGTTTAATAGCCAAATAGTGACAAATTGCATAAATCGCTTGAGATTTTTGGGTAGGGACGCTAGGATTAGATTTGTTTTTGATAAATTTTTAGTTTTTGTGTTTAACCCATTGGTCAAATCAGCAATAGGGGTATAGCATGGCTTCGACAGATAAATTGAGCTATCTATTGGCACAACTCAATCACATCATTGCATCTATGCGCTATAGTGCAGCCCGAGCTTTAGGTGAACATGGTGATCCTCAGGCAATCGAGCCGCTTCTCAATGCTATGAAAAACGATCCCGCCCCTGCCGTGCGCGAAGCGGCCCACATTGCACTCTTAGAATTGGGTGTTGATCCTGCCATTATTGGCGAATAAATAATGCTATGAAGATACCCCAGCGAACATTAATGTTCGCTGGGGTATAGTGCTATTTATTCTCAGAAAAGCAACTAAATGAGTAGTTGCTCCACCTCAACCGGACGCAAACCGTCTACTGAGATCAGTTTTTCGCGGCTATTTTCGCCGGCCACAATCTCAATTTGACTAATATTTACACTCAATTTTTGGGCCAAAAACTCGACCAATTGGCGATCCGCAGCGCCATCATTATGCCCTTCGGTCAGGCGGATTTTTAAAGCACCATCGTCTTGAACCCCTACAATTTCAACACTGCTAGAGCGCGTGACGACCCGCACCGTAAAAGCTGCACCACTATGTGCTTCGGTAATCTTAAATTCTCGTGTCATGGCTGCACTACCTTTCGTCTTATCAGATCTCTGTAGCAAAGTATACGGCTATTTGCTCTTTTAGATAAACAATTGAGCGAGTATTGTGCCAAGAACTTGAATACCAATCATGGCCACAATAGGGCTAAAGTCGAAGCCCGAAACTGGTGGCAATAAGTTGCGAACGGGGGCCAAAACAGGCTCGGTAACTTGATAGATTGCTTGCGCTATGGGGCTATAGGGATCTATTTGAACCCAACTCATCAATACCCGTGCCAAAATAACAAACGAATACAGTTGTGTGATTAGCAGGATAAGCTCTGCCATGTTGATTCATTTCTCCTTCAAGATCACGCGATGGTTTATCTAGTAGGTACGCTCGCCAAAGATAGCGCGCCCAACCCGCACAAGGGTTGCGCCCTCTTCAATGGCAATGGCATAGTCGTTGGTCATGCCCATACTGAGATGATCCCATACTAATGTTGGGAAATCGTTGGAAAGTGCGTCGCGCAGATGTCGCAAAGCCACAAAAACAGGGCGGGAGGCTTCAGGATCATCTGTATAAGGGGCCATGGTCATCAACCCCAGCGTTTGCAATATCGAAAATTGCTCCAGCTCGGTAACAAATGTCCAAAGTGCGTCGCGCTGGGTGGGGCTTTGTGCCCATTGGTCAACTTCAAACCCCGATTTTGTATCTTCGCCAGATATATTTACCTGTATGTACGCCTGAATCGTGCGATTTGTCTCATTGGCAAATTGGTTTAGCCGCGCCGCCAGCTTCAAACTATCCAGTGAATGGATTGTATGAAAGCATGTCGCTACCTCGCGGGCTTTGCGGCTTTGTACATGCCCGATCATGTGCCATATCGGTTGCAAGTAGGGGTGCTGGGCTTGAAGGGCCGCAATTTTGGCTTGGGTTTCTTCTACCCGATTTTCGCCAAAATGCGAGATTCCCGCTTCTAGCGCCGCCACAATATCTGCAATTGGTTGTTGCTTCGACACCGCAACCAACGTCACCTCATCTGTTAAGCGCCCAACTCGCGCACAAGCTGCCGCAATTATCGCTTGTACAGTGGCGACATTGTGTTGAATAGTTGTAGCATCTAGCTGATTCATGGCGCTAGGCTTCCATTAGGCCAATAATGGTCGCAAAACGCCCTGTTTTGCCGCCCTCCGCCCGATGCGAGTAAAAATCATCGGTATGGGTGGCGGTGCAAATTTCTGCCACTTCAATTTGTGCTACGCCCGCTAGTTCTAGCAAACGCCGGTTAGCCTCCCACAAATTGAGATAAGGGCTGCCATCGTCTGCATCACGCTGCACAAGCCCAGTGATTGTATCAAAGCGCTCGCCTACAGCTTCTACTACTTCTTCACCCACCTGATAGCAGTCGGGGCCAATGCTGGGGCCAATGGCAGCCTGCACATCGGCGGGCTGCGTGCCATAGACGGTGTGCATGGCTTCTAGCACCGATAAAACTACCCCATTCACTGTGCCGCGCCATCCCGCATGTGCTGCACCAATGGCATGATGCACCGTGTCATAAAACAACACAGGCACACAATCGGCAAAACGCATCGAGAGAGCCATATCGGTTTGATTAGTGATCATACCATCAGCTTGGGCGTGCCATTTGCGCTGGATAGGGGGCATATTAACCACCACTACATCGGCCCCATGCACTTGCCAGACGGTACACACTTGGTCGGGCTGATAACCCAGTGTTGCATATACGCGCCGACTGTTTTCTAGCACTGCGTTTTGGTCGTCGCCGATCATGCCCCCTACATTCAATGAATCAAACGCACCAGTGCTAACACCCCCGTGCCGCGTAAATACACCATGATGTAGCGGCGCTGTTTGCCATTGCTCAAATTGATAGAAGGTAGGGCAGTTGGGCTGGCTGATCCGTTGCATCACTTTAGTTCACCTTAAATTTATATGACTGACCCAAATTATAGCATAACAATTGTGGCATCAGTTGCTCCTTCAGGAAAATTTCATAACCGCTATTGTCATGCCAAAATGACCATGATAGAATGCGGCATTCTTTCGCCGTTTTTATAGTTTAATCGCATTTTTGTCGTAAAATTTTCAATAGCTATGGCTAACTCAATTGCCGCGATTCGCCGAAACTCTAGATCATTATCCGTATGACAATGACACAATTACCATGTCTTAAAGTTGTGTGATTAGAAATGGCTTGCCAGTAAGTAAGGGCTATATAGCAGATGACGAATCGAGTACACTACCTTACCCAAGAAGGGTATAACGAACTAGAACGTAAACTAGTGATTTTACGGACAGAACGCCGCCAAGAAATTGCCGAACGCTTGCGCCTTGTGATGTCAGAAGGTGGCGAATTAAGCGAAAACGCCGAATATGAATCGGCGAAGGCCGATCAGGCCTTCTTAGAAGGCGAAATTCAGCGTATTGAAGATATTTTAAGCAATGCCAAAATCATTGAAAACAACGGCCCCAAAGATACGATTGGTATCGGCGACCGTGTGACGTTGCAAGAAAAAGGCGCTAGCGAAACCGAGATTTATTTTTTGGTGGGCCCCGCCGAGGCCAACCCCCGCACTGGCAAAATCTCTCATGAAAGCCCATTGGGGCAATCATTGATGGGTAAGCGCGTTGGCGAAAAGGTAAAGGTTCGGGCCCCCGATGGCGACATTATGTTTGAGATTTTGGCGATTGAATAACCGATAGATAAGCCCGCCAAAAACATCAACACAAAGAATATGTCGCCCGTGTCGGAAGCACCCCACCGCCCCCACGGGCGATTTTTTAGTTAAACGCTATTCGATGATATTGCGAAAGGAACATTAAGCCCTATGACATGGCAACCTAGCAATCCTGTAGAACAAGATCGCTTCGACAAATATAACCGCTTGGTTGAGGCGGGC
>CAZLPC010000186.1:0-6550 GCA_964561305.1 uncultured Anaerolineae bacterium | reverse complement strand
AAGAGCCACCTTCTAGCATTGCTTCTGCCACAGCTACCGACATCGAGGTATTGAGCAACGACATGCGGGCCGTCACTTGGTTCAGCAACCCTTCTAGCTCGCGGATACTACTGGTATTGCGCTCTGCCAGATACTCGGCCACGCCATCGGGCAATTGATGGCCGCGCAGGCTGGCTTTCTCTTGCACAATCGCCAGACGGGTTTCGTAGGTGGGCATTTGCACATCTACCAACAACCCCCATTCCATTCGTGAGGCAAGGCGCTTGCTGAGACCTTTAATCTCAGACGGACGACGGTCGGTAGCAATCACAATTTGCTTGTGTTGATCGTGCAGGGCGTTAAAGGTGTGATAAAGTTCTTCTTGAGTGCTTTCTTTGCCCACCACAAACTGAATATCATCCACCAACAATACATCTACATGCCGATATAACTCACGAAAATCGGTGTTACGTTTTTCACGGATAGCCTCAATCAATTGGTTGGTGAAGGCTTCGGCAGTGATGTATAGCACCTTTTTTCCATTTGCCGCACATATATTCCCGATAGCATGTAACAGATGGGTTTTGCCCAGCCCCACATCGCCATGAATGACCAACGGGTTATAGCTGATTTGGCCGGGGCACTTGCTAACAGCATCGGCGGCGGCATGGGCCATTTGGTTGCTGATACCGACAACAAATGTCTCAAAGCTATAGTTATTGTTTAAATTGCTTTGCCAGTTGCCAAAACTAGGCGTTGTGCCAGCCACAGGGCCCGAAGACAACACGTCATAGGCTGGTACGGTTACTGTGGATGGCAGAGAATATAAGTCAGGAATATTGCGTTTGGGTAGGGGCGTGCCATCAATGGCCAAGCCTTTGGCAGCCATTTCAGCAGCGTCTACAATAATAAAACGCACATCCACTTCTTGATGAAAAACACTAGAAAGCGAAAAGCGTATGGCCCGGTAGAACTTGTCTACCACATAGTCCCGCACATAATCGCTTTTAACACCTAGCGTAAAAATACCGTCCTCAAAAGAAATAAAGTGACAGTCTTTTATCCATGCGTTATAGGTATTTTTATGTAGTTGTAGCTCTAGCTGGCCTTGTACCGCTAGCCACACTTCTTTTGGTCTCATACACCTGTTCCTGTCCTAACCATACGGCTAAACAGTCACAATACGGATAATTACGATAGGGTATATTAAAGAACCCGCACATATATACGACTTTTTGACTATTTTTGATGTCTTACCAGTTCTTTGTTTTTAGTTGATTAGACCCAGCCCAATGGGGGTGTAAATATCACTTCTTCTTGGTGTGGAAACAGCATCTCTCGGTGTTACGAAGTGGTTTTTATTCAGTTGTATTTTAGTTTTTTTTAAGTCTATGGGTCTATTCATCAACTTGAAAGGAATTTTAACAAATACTTTTCAAAGTTACAACCTATGAACACATCAAAAATCTCTAAAATCAAAAAAAGAGGTCGAAAATTTGGTTAAGCGTGCATTAAGTTTTTTTTCAGATAATTTGTTCTACGCCAGATGAACGGTTACTATTATGAAAAAACCACCACATATAGCGTTTCGATGGACATTTTTGAAGCCCTCTCGGCCAACCTTAAAATTTTCAAAACCCCTCAGAATGCCATTTTCTCGTGACCAAGAGGGTCAAATCGGTTAAATTTTATTTACCGACATGACGTTTTGCCTTATCTGGACTGATGTTTCTCACGTTAAGAGCTTCTGGCGTTTCAGGTTTGCAATGCTCATTGTATACTAATGATCGTAATCTACAACGATATTCTTAAGGAACAAACCATGAACACTGCTGAATATACTGCTGCTTCCATCTCATCCCCCGACCCCAACGCTAGTTCATCTCATGTTATTAAAGTTGCCAACAGCTCGCGCAGCACGGCAGTAGCCGGAGCGATTGCGGGTGTTATTAGAGAGCAAGGCCACGCCGAAGTACAAGCCATTGGCGCAGGTGCTGTTTATCAGGCTATTAAGGCAGTTGCCATTGCACGCAGCTATTTATCTGAAGAAACTGATATTGTTTTGATCCCTATTTTCACCGATGTAACCATTAACGGCCAAGAGCGCACTGCCATTCGTTTTATTATTGATAGCAAGGCTTTTTAACATTGATTTAAAGTTTAGCCATGTTTTAAAGTACCAACACATCGCCTAAAAATCTTCTGCAAAGGTTTATTGGGCCGGAGATTTTTAGACTCCCCTTAAGCTATCTTTAGATTTTAAATAAAGGATGCTAGGCTATTTGATTTTCTTTTGCTATTCTTATCGCAAAGTGTCAAATTTTTTGCGAGAAGTCATGAACAGGATCGGAGCAACGCTTCCATGAGCTATTCTGTGGATGCCGCAACCCAGCCCAAAATCGAAAAAGCCCAAAGCCTACGTAACCGCCCACAATCCAGTCGTCTTGTTCCCTATCGCAGTGTGCGCCATTTGCTCGATAACCGCACCCAAGAATCGCCCGATAAGGTGTTTTTGATTCATTATGATCATGAAGGCAATCGCGACGAATTGACCTATGCGCAATTTGATGCGCGTGTGAATCGAGTCGCCAATTTGCTGCTAGAACTGGGGGTTCAACGCGGAGACCGCGTAGCTACACTCGCCTATAATCATCTGGATACGGTAGTTATTTACTTTGCGTGTTGGAAACTGGGCGCGGCCATTGCACCTCAAAATACCGCCGAAGACGATCAACGCATTGCTTTTATTTTACGCAACAGTGAATCGGTGATTTTATTCGCTCGGCATGAGTATTTGTCACGCGCCGCAAACATTGTACATGGTACAGAGGAAGGCTTGGGCGCGGCCAATATTCAACGCATTATTCAAGTTGGTGGCGCGTCAAGCAGTTATTATCCCCACTTTGAGGATTTATTGGCCCAGCAACCCGATAAATTGAGCCTGCCCGACGAAACCTCACTGGATGATGAGAGCCTGTTGGTTTATACCAGTGGCACAACCGGCGCACCAAAAGGCGTGGTTTTGCTGCAATATAACATGCTAGTAGATGCCTATGGCATTTCATCATGGCAGGGACTAACGGGCAATCAGCGTTTTATGTGTGTTTTGCCCATTCATCATGTCAACGGCATTATTGTTACGTTGGTTATGCCATTATTCGTCGGGGCCAGCACCGTACTTAATAGGGCTTATGGTTCTAGTCATTTTTGGGAGCGTATCGCTCGCGAAAAAGTGCATGTTGTAAGTGTTGTACCCACCTTGCTACAGTTTAGCTGCGAGTATGGCGATGCCCAAGCTGCCACAGGCAAAAGTATCTTTGGTGATGGGATTGCGGCTGCCGATTTAAAGCACTTTCGGCATGTAATTTGTGGTGCAGGCACGCTGGCGGTGCAGCTGACAAAGCGATTTGAAGACCAATTTGGCTTTCCGATTTTGCATGGCTATGGCCTTAGCGAAACCACTTGCTATAGTTGCTTTTTGCCAATTGATTTAGATTGGCAAACGCACCAAAGCTGGTTACAAGACCACGGCTATCCTAGCATTGGTTGTCCGATTGCAACGAATGAGATGGCGATTTTTGACGCTAGCGGCAGTGGTGAGCAATTAGGCCCCAACCAGCGCGGTGAAATTTGCATTCGGGGCCACAATGTCATGAAACATTATTTCCAGCGCCCCGATGCTAATGCTGAAACCTTTAAGTTCGAGTGGTTTCGTAGTGGTGATGAGGGATTTTATGTGGAAGATGAGCGCGGCCGGCCGTTTTTCTTTATCACTGGCCGCATCAAAGAACTAATCAACCGCGGCGGCGTAAAATTTAGCCCCTTCGATATTGAAGAAGTGTTGCTAGAGATAGTGGGTATTAAGGTGGGCTTGGCCGTTGCTTTTGAAAATGACTATTATGGCGAGGAAGTGGGAGCGTACGTTGTGCTAGATGAGGGCGCATTGCTTTCTGAAGACGCTATTTTAGATTATTGCCGCGAGCGGATGACCTTCGAGAAAAGCCCCAAAGCAGTTGTTTTCGGCACAGAAATCCCCATTACCAGCACCGGAAAATATCAGCGCCTAAAACTGCGCGATCAGTTTGTGCAGTGGCGCTCTACCCAATTTCGCAAGTGATAATTGTATCTTAATTGAAGTCGGAGATGAAGGTATGCACTTTGAATTAACCGAAGAACAACGGATGTATCGTGATGCTGTGCATGATTTTTGTCAGCGTGAGTTGGCCCCTTATGCGGCAGAAGTGGACGAGACCGGCAAGTTGCGTTGGGAAGCCATAAAAAAAATGCCTCAACTGGGCCTAACCGCTTTGCAAGTACCCGAGGCGTATGGCGGCGCAGCACTAGATACCGTTAGTGCGGCTTTGGCACTAGAAGAAGTTGCGCGGGCCTGTGGCTCTACATCGTTGGCAATTGCGGCCCACAATGGCTTGGGTACAACACCGATTGTCAAGTGGGGTACGCCCGCCCAAAAAGAGAAATATCTGCCCAAGCTGATTTCGGGTGAATATTTAGGCGCTTTGGCGCTGACAGAACCCGATGCTGGTTCTGATTTAAGCAATATCAAAACCAATGCCTATCGGCAAAATGGCCATTGGGTATTAAATGGTCACAAGGCATGGATTACCAACCCCAGCTTTGCCCCTGTCATTATTACGTTCACCCGCACCGACCGCGAATCGGGTACACGCGGCTTCTCGATGTTATTGGTCGAGCCAGACCTGCCGGGTGTAACAATTCATGCCCCTGAAAAGAAAATGGGCTTAAACGGCTCTAGCACACAGCAAATTTCTTTTGAAAATGTACAAGTCTCAGAAGACAGTGTGCTAGGGACAGAAGGCCGCGGCTTTCAGCAAACATTAGAGACCCTAGATGGTGGTCGCGTCACCATTGCGGCACTAAGTGTTGGCTTGGCCCAAGCAGCGTTTGATGAAGCCATTAAATATGCCAACGAGCGCGAAGCCTTTGGCGGGCCCATCATCCGCCACCAAGCCATTCAATGGATGATCGCCGATGGCGCACTAGAAATTGAGGCGGCACGCCTGCTGACCATGCGGGCGGCGTGGCTGAAAGATCAAGGCAAGCCTTTTGGCAAAGAAGCGGCCATGGCCAAGCTCTATGCTTCTGAAGTGGCCGAGCGTGTTAGCTTTAATGCAATTCAAATTCATGGCTCGTATGGCTATAGCCGCGAGTTCCCAGTAGAGCGTATTTATCGTGACCAACGCTTAATGAGCATCGGCGAGGGCACAAGCCAAATTCAGCGCATGGTCATTGCCCGCCGTGTCCTAGAAGAGCATGGCTATAACGTGCGCTAGACCTATTATCTAATAAACACATAAACCCAAAATGACGCGCAAAATTTTGCGCGTCATTTTGGGTTTTTAAAGTATGCCACACTGCTAATAATCCTTGACATTGGATTAGGCAACGCATACAATGAAACACAGACTAACCAGCTAACTCACTGCAAATGATTTTCCCCAACAATAGGGGGCAGTGCGTAGAAGCGGATGGGCGCTTAACCCGCCCAAACTCACATTGTGAAAGGAGGTCTGCCCGATTTTTGCAGTATGTGTCCGTTTTTTAGATGCACCACAGGGCGAAAGACCAATGACTCCAGATAATCACAAAAACTATATCAACGCAGCAAAAGTGTTACGAATCAATGTGGGTTTTATATTGGCACAAGCGGTCGGCTATAGCAGTGAAACACAAGTCGAAGTGCCGACACCAATTTTGGTTTTAGATGATTTGATGTTAGAGCATTTGTACCTCTCTTTAAGAATGACCCACGCGCATGGGGGGGTGGTGGTTAAGGGCCACGTAGAAACCAGTATTGAAACCGAATGCTCGCGTTGTGTAGATGAAATACCACTGCCTATTGAATTCGAATTTGAAGAGGTGTTTGCCACCCATTCAACCATTGATACACAGTATCGGGTAGATGACAGCACCACCATAGATTTGTCACCGTTAATTCGTGAAGAGTCACTGCTAAATGTGCCAATGGTGACACCCGTAGATGAAGACAAACGCTGCTTGTTTTGCGAGCGCCGTTTTGAAGACATTTTGCGCGAGTATGGCTTATCGGATGACATTGATCCGCGTCTTGAGGCGCTGCGTAGCCTCTTGCGCGATCAGGAAAATACTGATGAATAGTGCTTGATAATATTATAAAAAGGTTTAAGGGGGCTGCATGTCTGACCTGTACGAGAAAGCGGACGCGACCGACTTTCCCGAAGATGATGACTTATTGGTGCAAGCCGACATAGAAGATGATGAAAGCGCGTTCGTTTTTCCACAAGGCGAAGGCGAAGAATTAGATGATAGCGATGAATTGCTATTTGATGATGATTTTGATTTCTTCGACTTAGATGATGACTTGGACGAAGACGATGATTTTGATGACAATGACCTTGATTTTGGCGAGGTGTCATCGGATGATACAGTGGGCCTTTATTTGAAAGAAATGGCCCGCGTGCCGTTGCTGAACAATGATGAAGAAGTATTTTTGGCCATGCGCCTAGAACAAGGCCAAATAGCAAGTGAACGTTTGGCCAAGCTGCACCCCAAT
>CAZLPC010000185.1:0-6589 GCA_964561305.1 uncultured Anaerolineae bacterium | reverse complement strand
AGCAGAGCCGATAGTACCCTACTCCACGACAAATGCCCAAACCCCAGAATCCATATTGATCCCTTTTCAGGCCGTCAGTGGCGTGTTAGACGACAGCACCCTGCGCGAAAGATGGTACTTTGAAGGGGTTGCCGGACAGATGGTTTCGGTTGTGGCCGAGCAGCTAGAAGGTGACTTAGACCTTGTGATTGAGCTTCGCAACAGCGATGATCAATTGCTCGCAGCCAACGACAACGCCAACCGTACCACTATCAATGCTCGTATTGAAGGCCTTGTTTTGCCAAACGATGATCGCTATGAAGTAATTGTTTATCGGGAAGGTTTAAGCAATGGCCTAACCAGTGGACGTTTTCAGCTAGAGTTGTTGTTGGGCTATAGCAACTATGACAACAGCCAAACCAGCGCCACTTTTGCCGGCCCAGAAGCTCAAACGGTAGTTTCTATTCCGACTGAACGATTTTATCTAACAACACAAGTCATAATGCCTGCTGTCAACACCTATTTGCTGCAATGGCGTTTTGTAGACACCACTGGTATTCAATGGATTTTTAGCCACGATTTGGGCGGTGGTTGGATACTATCGGTAGAAACCGCCCGCAACGAAACCCTGCGTACTGAGACGGGTAATAATCCGCTTTTACCCGAAGACGGGCAACTAGCCGATTTTATCTTTCATCGCACCAAAACCCATTTCGAGGTTTTGATTGATGGACAATTGATCGCCAGTGCCACTGTCGTTTCTCAGCTTATTCCTGCCAGCGTAGGGGAGCTTGTGGTGGGGGTTGGCCCCAACGATACCGAACTTACCTTATTAAACAATATTCGATTAACAACAGCTTATTATGCCGACGATCCTGCCCTTAGCGCCATTCCGCCAACACCCAGCGGACAACGGCTATATAACTATGAAGCTGCTCCTGCCCAAGTAATTGGTAGTCTTCGTGCGCTTAATTATTTGCCGCCACCTACCCAAAACAGTGGCCTACAAGGCGATATTTTATCCAGCTTTATCACCAACGATGAAGTTAGTTTTAACGCCTTTCCTTTGATAGAAAGACCGTTTCAGAACTTTGTGCTTAGTTGGACAGCCAGTTTTGCCAGCGGCTCCACTTCGGCGGCGTGTGGCATCATTTTTCGACAGACCAGCCCCGACACCTTCGCCACTGTTCTGTCCTCGCCAGTCGGTGGCTTGTATTTTTTTGAGGTGCAAAATGGGCTGGTGCAGCCCAACGCCATCAGCACTATCACGCTGTTTTTAGCACAAGGCCTACAAGTCAGAAACACTTTCACGCTGGTCGTATCAGATACGAGCGCCACCTTATTTATCAATGGACGTTGGGTAGCCGATGTTACAATAGCCGATGTTGGAGGCCTGACCCTGACCCATTTGGTACTAGATACCAACATCCCCACCTATTGTCAGTTTGATCGGGTGTGGTTGTGGTCACTAGATTAAAAAAGAAGAGAGATAAATTTGACCTTTAAGAGGGCTAAAGTTATGCTTATAGTGTGGGATTTCGGTCGCCCCTAAGTAGATAGATGCAACCCATGTTAAAAACACCACTTTTTTTTGGCAACTATGAGCTTTTAGAAGAAATCGGCAAAGGCGGCATGGCCCGCGTTTACCGCGCACGCCAGATTAATATTGAACGGCATGTGGCGGTAAAAGTGATGTCCTCGGCCATTTCTGATCAAGAGGAATTTCAGATTCGCTTTAAGCAAGAAGCCGATCTGTTTGCACGCCTAGAGCATCCCAATATCTTACCGATTTATGATTATGGGGAACAAGATGGGCATTTATATCTGGTGTTGCGGCTAATGGAAGGCGGCACACTGGAAAAACTGATGCGCGGCAAACAATTGGTGCTAGAAGAACTGGATCGCTTGGTGCAACAATTGGCCCAAGCCATTGACTATGCCCATGAAAACGAGATTATTCACCGCGACCTGAAACCCAATAATGTGCTATTAGACAAGTTTGGCAATGCGTATCTAATGGATTTTGGCATTGCCAAAATCATCACCGATGCCCAATCCGAAAATATCAGCACCATGCTGGGCACACCCGCCTATATGGCTCCTGAACAATGGCGCATGGAGCGTGTAGATGGGCGTATTGATATTTATAGCTTGGGTGTTATTTTATATGAAATGTTGACAGGCGAAATGCCCTATCAAGGCGAAACGCCCTATCATCTTATGTATGCTCATTTGCACGATGAACCCATGCTACCTAGCCAGATTTTTCCGGGCTTATCATCCGAAATTGATAGTGTGGTGCTGCAAGCCCTTGCCAAAGATGTAAGCGCCCGCTATCAAAGCGCAACAGACTTAGCCACCGATCTGTCACGCGCTATCCGCAATCAAAAGAAAGACACCCGCAGTAATCCTACCAGCATCACCGGAACCTTGGATGATCCCGATTTTGAAATTTCAATAGACACCCAACGCACCAAATCGGATGTGATGGGCAGCATTTTGTTGGCCCTAGATCGCCCTAATAACCGTGTATATGCCATGCCCAAAGTTGAAGATTTTTTGGATGTGATGGCTAATGCCGAAAGTGGCGAACCCCACAAACCTGAATCGGGCCGACGCATTGTCTCTTGGAGTATGGACGATATTCTGCAAGAGCTTTCTGAACCCACTACAACCCAAACCAGTATCAATACCATGAAGCTGAATGCGATGTTTGCCCCGTCGGTGCGCCAACAACGCTATCTGGGTGTACAGTGCTATACAGTGCGCCTGCCCGAAAAACTTACCGTCCTCACTAATCAGTCGCACGGGATGTTGATTGCCGAAGTGAAGCCCTCTAGTGTGGCCGATCAATTTGGGCTGATGTTGGGAGATACTATTCTTACCCTTGATGGTGCAATGATGAGAAGCCAAGACGATTTGAACAATTTTTTAACTGATGAGCATATCGGTAAAGAGGTAGCGGTGCGATTTATACGGGCTGGCGAGGTTAAATTGATACGCCAAACCCTCCGCAAAGAATCATAGCCAGATGAGTGCCTCAGAGTCGCCGCCTCAATCACTGCCTAGCAATCGTGCGCCCCACCTGCCACCTGTTTTGCAAAGCATTCAAGAGCGGCAGGTTTTGTTTCGTCCAATAATTGAGCCTTATATGGACATCGAAACCGCTCGATCTGGCACACAAGCCCGACGGCGTGTAGTGGTGTTTCAAGGTAAGTTGTCTGTGCCAGCCCAAGCGGCCTATGCCGCTCTAGAAAACCCCGTTCATCAGCATAACCATACGCTTTATTTAAGCCGCGAGGGTGGGCAAGACCAAATTATAGTGGTTGAAGGGGTATTGGTCGCACGGCGCATCAACCCACCATGGTGGATACATGCTTTGCTGTTGGCATTAACCATGCTCACCACGCTTTTTGCTGCGGCGATGCTCTATGGCTATACTGCCGAATCGTTGCAAGCCGCTATTGAAAACCGCGACCGCATCACACTGTTACAAATCTATCGGCGGGCCAATAACTTTGCGTGGCCTTTGCTCTTCATTTTGGGTGTACATGAGATGGGGCATTACATTGCAGCGCGATTGCACGGGGTCAAAACCACATTGCCGTTTTTTATCCCATTACCCTTGTTTGGATCATTAGGCACATTGGGCGCAGTGATCTTGATTAAAAGCCCTTTTCTCAATCGCAAACAGTTATTTGATGTGGGCATTGCGGGGCCGCTGGCTGGCTTGGTTACTGCCATTGTGATCTTCTTATGGGGAATCGAAAACCCAACCACAATTGCGCTGCTTCCTCGCGATTGGCTATCTGAATTTAATGCCGTAAATGTGCCACCCCTTTTAGAGTTTGTGGCCAGTTTCACCAAAACCGAGTATCAAGTTTCGCGGCTCGATATCAACGTATTCTATCGCTATCCCACAGCATTGGCGGCATGGTTTGGTGTACTACTAACGGCGCTTAATCTGTTGCCGATGGGCCAATTTGATGGCGGGCATGTGGCGTTTGCCATGTTTGGACGGCGCATCGCGTGGCCACTGGCCCAAGTGATGGCACTAACTTGTGTTTTTATCGGTATTAGTGGCGTATTGGGGCTAACCACTGCATGGCCAATTTGGTTTATATGGCCCCTGTTCGCCTATTTAACGGGTTTGCGCCACCCCCCACCCCACAATGACATTACCCCAATTGGATGGCCGCGCTTCATTCTAGGACTGATCACGTTTGGCCTGCTGCTTAGTATGATCGTGATCACGCCCTTTTATCGGCTATTTTAGCCTTAGAGGTTCATTTGCCCTTCTGGGCCTTATGCCGCATAATTGCCCACGAATTTAATGACAAAAAATGGCACGAGGAAATTTTAAAAATGGTCACTATCCCCTTAACCATTGGCATTGAAGAAGAATATCAAATTATTGATCCTGAAACCCGCGAACTCACCTCTTATGTGCAACAGTTGATGAACCAAGGCCGTGTGACGTTGGGTGATCAACTAAAACAAGAATTTATGCAATCACAGATTGAAGTCGGTAGCCATGTTTGCCGCAACATTGACGAAGCCCGCCAAGAAATTATTCGGTTGCGGCGCACAGTCTCATCAGTCGCTGCCGAACATGGGCGCGAAATTGCCGCCGCCGCCACCCACCCTTTCTCGCGCTGGCAAGACCAAAAATTTAGCGAAGGCCAACGCTATGATGACCTGCAAGCAACCATGCAAGATGCAGCGCGTCGGATGCTGATTTTTGGGATGCACGTTCATATTGGCTTTGGAAAAGACAACATTGGGCGGGCATTAGTGGTAGATATTATGAACCAACTTCGCTATTTTTTGCCCCATATTTTGGCGCTGTCTACCTCATCGCCCTTTTGGCATGGGCGCGATACGGGCATGAAGAGCTATCGCAGTTTGGTGTTCGAGAATATGCCACGCACAGGCATTCCCCCAATTTTCAATAGCTTTAATGAATATGATGCCTATGTGGATACGATGGCGAAGGTCGGCGCGTTGGGGATGGGCAACACACAAAAACCATCAGGCGAAAGTGGAGCCAAAGACGCAACCAAAATTTGGTGGGATGCCCGCCCACATCCCAATTGGGGCACGCTAGAAGTGCGTGTGGCCGATATGTGTACCACCGTAGACGAGTGCATCGGCATTGCAGCCCTCATTCAGTCTTTGGTGGCCAAACTGCTTAAACTGCGTAACCAAAACATGAGTTGGCGCATCTATCCATCCCACCTAATCGCCGAGAACAAATGGCGGGCAGTGCGCTATGGCACAACTGGTCATCTTATTGACTTGGGTATTGAAGAAGAAGTACCAATGCGCTTTTTGGCCCGCGAAATTGTGGATTTTGTAGATGATGTATTGGATGAACTGGGCACACGCGCCGATGTCGAGCGTATTTTGACCACCGTAGACGAAGGATCAAGTGCCGACCGCCAACTAGAAGTATATCGTCGGGTTTATAACGAAACCCAAGACAAACAGGCTGCTTTGTTTGCAGTCGTGGATCAATTGATTGCAGAGACCAAACAAGGTTGGCATAAATCTGTCGTTAATGAAGCTAATTAGGAGTGATTGCGCGTAGTGCAGATGACGACATCATCTGCACTACGCCTAATAAATTATGAAAAGTATCCGCCGTCTGTTTGTTATCGCGTTCTTGAGTGGGCGCTTGTTGTTGGTCGGGTTGCGGTTATGGGGTTGGGTGCGCCCAGTGCTCCCCTATTGGCGTACTTTCCGACAGATACGCCCAACATTGTTAGAAACATGGCGCGAACTACGCAGCATTCGACGCAACATCCGCGCCTAACACCGGATCAGTCGCAGTGTTTCAAAGGTAAATGGATCGATTTCGATATTATTGACGCGCACTTCATAATGCAAGTGTGGGCCAGAGCTATTGCCAGTGTTACCACTGAGCGCAATCATTTGCCCAAAGATAACACTTTCTCCTACTTCCACCACAATATCTGATAAATGGGCATAATAGGTACTATAAGTTCCGCTTTGGACAATAACTAGGTAACCATAACCCAAATTACTCCAATCGGCATACATCACCACCCCAGAATGAGTTGTATCAACTGCTGTGCCTACATAAACACCCAAATCAATCCCACGATGGCTAGGGCTAAAGAGCTTGGTCAATACCCCTGCCACCGGAAAACCCAACGGCGCACAGCCAGCAAAGGTCTCCGATTCTTGATAGGCTATTACAGCCGGCAAAAACTCGCGGGCAATGCGGGTGCGATCAGGCGTGGGGGTATAGCTGGGTGTATAGGTAAAGGTAGGTGTGGGGGTCTGGGTATAGGTAGATGTGAAGGTGGGCGTTGGGGTGGCTGTGTGGGTAGGAGTTGGGGTAAAGGTTAACGAGGGCGTATAGGTATGTGAAGCTGTAAACGATGCCGTTGGTGTGATAGGCGTAGGCGAAATTGAAGACGTGGCGGTAGCCGTCAAAAAAACGAGCGTCACCGTAGGCGGTAGCGGGGTAGTGCTGGCTGTGGCACTGGGGCTGGGCGTAAAGGTAGAGCTGGGCGTTGGGCTAGGTGTTAGGGTAGTGGTGGATGTTGGGCTGGAAGTGGGGGTAATGGTGGGCGTATTGGTG
>CAZLPC010000184.1:0-6596 GCA_964561305.1 uncultured Anaerolineae bacterium | reverse complement strand
ATTATAATAAATAGTGAGGTCTACTGCAATCAGTGAGGTGACTACTTTGATAGATTGTCGGCAAGTTGGGGCAGTAAGTCAAGTAGATAAGGGCTAACAAAATGTGGTATTAGGCCACTTTGGGCTAGATCATGCGGGCTAGAAACCCCACTAAGCATAAAGGCTGCATAGAGATTGTAGCGCAATGCTCCCCGAATATCGGTTTCTATATTATCACCAATCATTAGCAATTCATGAAGAGGCAACTTGAGATAGGTGGCTGCTAGGTCAAACATGGGGCGTTCGGGCTTGCCCATCACGAGGGGTGTTTTTTGGGCGGCATTGGCCACTTGTTGCACCAGTGTACCAGTGCCGGGTAAAGTGCCATTTTCAGTTATCAGCACGCTATCAAGATTGGTGGCAATAAAGGTGGCCCCATTTTGAATGGCTTGGGCAGCAGTTTGTAGCTTGGTGGCATCAAAGGCGCGATCTAAGCCAACAACCACATAATCAGGTTGAGATGTAGTAAGCCGAAAATTTGCGTCTTCTAAGGCCGAGAACAAACCCTCCTCGCCAATGGCAAAGATACAGGCTTGGGGGGGGGCATGTTGTGTTAAATAGTGGGCGGTGACGATTGAGGATGTGATAATCTGCTCTGGCAATGCTGCAATTTGCATGGCTGCCAGTTTGTTGGCGACTTGTTGGGGCGTGCGCGATGAATTATTGGTGACAAAACAATGGGGTACTGGCAACCATTCAAAAAATTCCAGCACCCCTGCTAGGCGTTGTGTGCCATGATACAGCACACCGTCCATGTCAAACAATATACCCCGAATGGTCATTAACGATTTGCAAACCGATAGCCCACCCCCCGCGAGGTGAGGATGTAAATCGAGTTTTGTGGGTCTGGCTCTAGTTTTTGGCGCAAATAATGAACATATAATTTGAGGCTATCGGTGGTATCGGCATATTCAGGGCCCCATGCTTCCTTCACCAACTCAGTACGCGAGATAACACGACCAGCATTGCGAATCAATACAGCCAGCAATTTAAACTCTTTGGGGGTCAGATGCACAAGGTTGTCATTTACCCAAACCTCGCGGTTTAAGAAATTAATACGGAAGGCCCCGCCATCAAACACCAGTTCTTCTGACATGGTAGTTTTGGGTGTACGACGCAAATGGGCACGGATACGAGCCACCAATTCATCATTATCATACGGTTTAATAATATAGTCGTCGGCCCCCATTTCTAACCCACGCACAACATCGCGCACTTCGCTTTTGGCGGTTAAGAAAATAATGGGTACGTCCGAAAGTTCGCGTAGGCGGCGGCAGACTTCCCACCCATCCATGTTAGGCATCATAATGTCCAGCAAAACCAAATCAGGATGGGTACGATAGGCTTTGCGAAGTCCATCTTCGGCGCGATAGGCTTTAATGACCTCATAGCCACGGCGCTCTAGCGCGATACTGATAAGTTGTACAGTGGTATCTTCGTCGTCGATCACTAAAATCTTTTCAGTCATAATTGCGCCTGCCTAGTGATTTAAATTTCAAACGTTGAAATTAATCTATCACGTTGCAAACTTTTAAAACAAGCACCCACGTTTGAAAAGCGTAAAAACACCTAAAAACGCGGGGTTTAATAGAAAGTGAAGTTGGTAAGTAATTGGTTTTTAGTTTGTTTTTGGTTTTTAGTTTGTTTCCTTTAACTTTGAAGGTTATGGAATCGTTTCAGTTACTTGACTAGCTTGACAAGCGCGTTCCATCTCCTGAACTTGCTTCGCCACTTGCTCAATAGCCACGCTCTGCTTGCGATAAAAGTCCGAGTCACTCATGCTTAGACGACGGGCTGTTTCGCGCACTTTGCGCCCTTGAATAAAGCGCATCTCTAGAATGTTGTACAAAATCCAATCGGTACGGATAAAGCTCCGCTCGCCATCGGGGCGCAAACGTTCAATAGCATCTGCCAGTACTTGGCGCAAGGCATTAACACGATTGCCGTCGGTTTGAATGCTGGTGGCCTCAACCACTTGCAAATTAAGCAACAAACTCTCACTAAGTTTGGCCCCGCCCCAATAGTAGCGCAAGGCATCACGCACCATTTCGGTAAAATCAGAATGGCTCATCACTGTTGTCTCATCAATTACGTCTGAAGCAGTTTTGGTTTGTGGCAACGACACTTGACCAAACGGGCTAACCTTAGCCTGAGCCGAACGCGCTATTTTGGTTGGCAACAGGTTTTCAATGGTTCTAAAAATTTCAGCTTGCAAACTAACGTCCGTCAATACATCGCTAGCACGCTCGGCCAAAGCTACCAATACCCGTGTCTCGTCGGTGGTTAAGTTGGGCGTTGTAGCACGGGCCGATATCCCCAAAACACCCAACAATGCCCCCTCTTCACTTTCATGAACATAGCGCAGTGGCAACAACCAGAAGGTTTGCCATGCAAAAAACTGATCCGATTGTTCAAGTAATGTGGTCAGGGTGCTACTTCCAAAAGCATTAGCAAAATCCAGTTCGGTTTGAGTAATGTCTTCAGGACCAAGCCCGACATATTGCTCAATGCGTGGGCCAGATGGATGAAATGTAGACACCGCAAAAGCAGTGGGCACGCGCAACTGATCACAAATGGCTGCTAAAACGGCCTCTAACACTTGCTCGGCATCAGTACGGGTTAAGAGGCGCTGGCTAAACTCTTCAAACATCTGAGCTTGGTCTTGATCTTGAGTATAAACGAGACGATTTTCTAAGATCGGCATCAATAATGAGATGCTCCATTGCATCCATAAAACTGCCGATACCACTGTTAGTGTCACGAAGGCTTGGCCATCAATGCCCAAAATGCGCTCTACACGCGGAAAAGACTGCAAAACAGCCACAATCAGCAAACCCGTTAAGGGCCCACGCAACATAAACTGAAGCAATTCTAGGCGTACAATACGGTCGGGCTTGTTTTGCCCAAAAAAGGAAAGCGGGTAAGACATAAAGCCCAGCATGGCCAACACCGCTAGATTGGCCACATTAAAGATGACCCACAATATCCCTTCTGGAATGGATGACATGCCTGTAGACAGCCCCGAAAACAACAGCGAGTAAGGAAAAAGTCCCCAAGCTGGCGTGGTAAAAGCCGCCATAAGATAGGTCATGCGGCGGCGTGTATATGTAGTTAGGCAACGTTGCCACGCCCGCACCACGTTAAACACAGCAAAACTTGCAGCACTTAAGAAATACACGATATATAACCACAACAAGGGGCCATTGTTCATGTGCCATACAGGGTCTTTGATCAGATCATGAATGAGTGAATCGGTGAAGAGTGCCACCAGTGCAAATGCTGTTCCTGTAACGTATAATACGCGCACAGCCCGCCGCCGCCGGCCCCGTGAGACCAAGCCAGTGGTGGCCAACAGGGCATCAGAGAGGTGAAACATGGCCGCTGGAACCAGCGCCACGCCCACCCATTGCACCCGAAACCATGTTTCTAGTCCATCGCGGCCCGGCTCTAGTCCAATAAAAATATCGGCAAAATAGGCCCAACTGATACACGCCAACAACACACCCGATGACCGTGCCACCCGGTCTCGCACATTGCGGGTAAGGTTATAGAGCAACATCGAAACAGAGATAATGACGATCCCAATGGATAGAATCTCGTTAGAAAGTTCAAGTAGCCCGATCAGAGTGAATGCTCTTTCTAATTGGCGATTGGTGAAGCCACATCTGCAATGATACCGCTTGTGATACTCACCAATGTTTCAAACGAAATAGGAAAAATTGCATTCGGAGAGCCAGCCGCACCATATACAATATCGAAACGTTGCAGGGTTGTGTCAATATAGATGGGTACAGTTGTCCGATGCCCAATAGGTGGAACGCCACCGGGGGCATAGCCTACCACGGCAATACATTGATCGGCAGAAGCAATTTTGACCTTTTTGCGGCTAACATTAAATAGCTCTGCTAGTTTGCGGTCGCTGACCCGTTGATCGCCAGCCGTGATGATAACGGTAACTTGTTCATCAATGGTAAATACAATGCTTTTTGCAATGCTGCCCAATGGTGTACCAATGCTATCGGCGGCTTCTTGGGCAGTGCGTGTAGAAGATTCAAAGATTTTGACTTCAATTGATAGCCCTAGTGCACTGAGGGCGGCTTGTACATGGTTGGTAGTTAATGGCTCGATCATGACGAATTGCACCTCTCCTGACAATTAATATCACAAAATGCCCCCTTTTTTGAGAGCAACACTCAATGTAGGCTATCATTATAGATAACATAGGACATAGAAGATAAAACGAAACGGTAGAATAAACCCTATGCTTGGACTTTTTAACCGAGGTGCTAAATCGCCTGTAACCCAGACCGACCCAGCACAAGAAGAGCTAAAACGATTGATGCAAGCAGGTACACAAGCCCAAGAACGCAGCGAGTATGATAGCGCACGAGAGAGCTATCAGCGTGGGCTTAACCTTGCACTTTCTATGCAAAATCCACAAGTGATGCAAATTTTCCTCAATAGTTTGGGGGCGGTTTATGTCGCTAGTGATGAATATGGCAAGGCAGAGCAAAGTTTTTATGAAGCCCTGCAAATTGCGAAACAACTCAATCAGCCCATCTTAATTGCGCGCACCCTGAACAACTTGGGCGAGCTATATGCCAAACAACACCTATGGGAAAAAGCCCAAGCACATCATCAAGACGCGCTCGATTTGGCACGCCCCACCGGCGATGCTACTACCATTATTCTTGCCCTAGAAAACCTTTCTCGCGACTATATGGAGCAAGGTAACCCTCATTATGCAGTCCATTTGCTTAAAGAAGCGGTTACGGTTGCCGAGGCCAAACAAGACCCCTATCTAGGCTTTGGTGTTTTGGGGCGCTTGGGCGAGGCCACGCTTGCTGCGGGTGATACTGTGGTAGGCCGCCGCTTAATCGCCGAGGCCATTCAGCGCAGCCTTGGCACACCTTTCGAGCGCCCACGTTTGATCATGCGTTGGCTGATGAAACTGGGTGAAATTGAATTGAACGAGAAGCAATATCAAAGTGCCACCCAAATTTTCCAACGCGCCGAAGATGTGGCCCATCGGGTTGGTGTGCAATCGGCAGCTTTTTTTATGAATGTCGCCCTTAAAAGCGCCGAAGCCTATTTGCACCTCAAAAATTATGCTGCGGCTCATGCTCAAGCCGAACGTGCCGAAGTCCATGCGCGGGTGGTAGATGATGAAGTGGCACTGGCCAGAGTGGCCGGATACATGGGGATTGCCTTGCAAGGGCTAAACCAACCTGCACCAGCTATCGAAAAACTACGCATCGCGCTAGATGCCTATGAAACAGGTGTCATTTCTGATGCCAATGAGCAAGCACGGGTGCTGTTGGCATTGGGGCGCGGCCAGCAACAAACGGGCGACACCGAAGCAGCTCTAGCTACCTATCAACAAGTTTTGGGCACATTAGATGCAGCAGAAAGCCCATCACGCCGCGCCGAAGCCGTTTATCTTGTTGCCTCAGTTCACCGCGAACGCAACGAGCGCGACGAGGCTATTAAGCTGTTTCAAGAAGCCGAACGCCTTTATCGTGACAATAACGAACTGGGCAATGCCGCCAGTATTCGCTGCGATATTGGCAATTTGCGGCGTGCCAAAGGCGATTTTAAGGGAGCCTTGACCGACTTTGAAGAAGCCTTAGTCATGTTAAGCAACATCAATAATCCCATCACCCGTGGGTTTGTGCTGGCTAGCGCGGCCAATATCTATACCGAAACTGGTGACATTGAATCGGCACAAGCCTTTTATCAAGAATCCATCAAAATAGCCCAAGAACACGGTGATCGATTTGCCGAGTCGTTGCGGCTGGGCAACATGGGTTGGATGCAGATGCAAATAGGTAAACTGGATATGGCTTTTGCCAATTTAGAAAAAGCCATCGGAATTAGCCGCGACTTAAACACTATGCTGCCACTCGCTATCCAAACCAATAACTTGGGCTGGGTTTACTATTTGCGCCGCGAGTATGATCAAGCCCAACGTTTGATCGAGCAGGCCCTTACTGAAATTGATGTGGCAGGGTCGGTGCAGTGGCGTGGGGTATTAAAAAGCAACTTGGCCATGGTCAAGCTGGCCCAACGTGACCTAGAGGCGGCCCAAACACATATTGTCGCCGCCCTAGAAGATAGCCGCGCTGTAAACGACTTAGAAAACACGACGCGCAGCCAAATTCGTCAGGCCATGATTTTGCTAGAACAAGAAGATGTGGCTGCTGCCCAAACCTTAGCTGAAGGGGCCGAACAAACTGCCCGCAAAATGTTTTATCGGCGCGGCCAAGCCGAATCTACCCGTGCCCTAGCCGAAATCGCCAGCAAACAAGGTGATACGGCCAAAGCCAAACGCTATTTTGAAGAAGCCGCCCGTTTCTATCAAATGTTGCACGATCCATTTGCCCAAGCAATGACCAAGCTAGCCGGCCAATAAGCCCTGAAAGGTTGGTGATTTAACGGGGCATCGTTATAATTTGTCGAAATGAGCAGAACCTTAAAAACTAAAAATTATCCGTATGGATGGCGCATGTTATGGGTGGGATTTGGCGGGTTGATTGTGCGCGGCAGTGGGCGAATAG
>CAZLPC010000183.1:0-6608 GCA_964561305.1 uncultured Anaerolineae bacterium | reverse complement strand
CTATCGGGTAATTGCCGATTTGCCGGGCGTGCAAGAAGACGAGATCGCCGTGAGCATTGACGACAACGTGTTAAGCATTGATGTACAGTTTCCTGCTGTGGACGTGGCCGAAAACGAGCGCCACCTATTGAATGAGCGCCGCGCTGGCCACTATAGCCGCCACCTGACGCTGGGCAAGCCTGTTAACACCGATGCAGTTGAAGCCGTTTTTGAGAATGGCATCTTGACCCTAACGCTGCCCTTTGTGCCAGAAGTGCAACCCAAGCAAATTTCGATTAAGGTCAGCAAATAGCACAAGGGCTTGCTAAAAGCCACACCAATTGCCAATAAAAAATCGGAGTGAGCCGCGTGCCCACTCCGATTTTTTTGTTACTAATGGTGATGGCGTACGAGCGCTTATTGATAGCGCAAAATGTCAGAGACAGTGCGCCGCGCCGCGCCCACCGATGGCACAATGCTGGCCGCCGCCGCAATGGACAATGTTCCAAACAAGCCAATGGGCAACAAGATCATGGGATAGCTGAACTTGAAAACATCGCCAAAGGGCAGAATGCTCGCCAAGCCGTTGGCCAACAAGATACTCAGTGGCACAGCCACGCCCCACGCAATCAAGCCCACCAATAAGCCTTCTACCAAAAATTGGCCGGCCACCGTGCGCGAGGTTGCGCCCACTGACCGCATTACGCCAATTTCTTTTTGACGCTCGAATACGCTCATAGTCAAGGTGGTTAATAGGCCAATGCCGCCCACCAACGCCATCAATATCGAGGTGGCATTAAACAACACGCCCAGACTAAGCACGCCCGCCGCAATATCTTCTGAGGTTTGCACTTGGTTTTCATAGGTGCCGGTGATGCCCCGCGACAACAGCAACTCCTTAAGGTTGGCCATCGCGTCGTCAACTTGTTTGGCCGTCAGTTCATCGCCTTTGACGCGGATGAAGAAGACATTGGGCAGGGGTGCGCCGTCGGCGGTGTCTAGAGTGCGTCCTTCTAGCGCCGCCATCTCGTTAAACTGAATGAAAAAGAACTGCGCGTCGGGTTGCAGCAAGTCGGCAGGTGCATCGGAGAACAGTTGGCCGGCTTGGGCCAGTGTGGATGACGGAATTATGCCGCCCACCGTATAGGTATGTGAGCCGTTGGCGGTCTCAAGCGTCAGGGTGTCGCTCTCTAGGGCCGCCGCAAGTCCTTCAGAGACATAGACGGTAGGAGCATCGTTGCTCTCGCTTTCGCCACCGCCCAAAAAGCCACTTAGTTGACTCCAAGAGGCATCGCTTAACACCAGTGCATAGGACGCATCAGAGGGCAAGCCAGCTTCATAGCCCGCGATGGTGTTGGCGGCCATAATGCTGTCGGTTTGGGGCGTTGTGGTTTCTACGTTGCCCATAAACAAGGCCAAACGCTGCCACGTAAAATAGACATAGGGGAAGGGCAACAAGCCGTCTATGCCCACAATGGTAAAGTCTTCGGTTTGGCCCGCCGCTTTGATTGTGATGGTCTCGCCCACGCCCTTGCCCAATCCATCGGCCAGCACCTGCGTCACCACCACTTCATTGTCTATGCTGTCGTCTACCAGCCCACGCCCATTTACAATTTGTAAGTCGAAGATGGTTTCTTCGATGTCATAGCCAATGAAGAAGATTTGATCGAAACCAAAGGTCTCGTCTACATAGTCATCCACGCGCCCCGCAATAAATGCGCCCGGAAACACATCTTCTATATCATCGTTGTTAGCAACAATGAAGGTGCGGGTGTCTTCAAAGTTTTGGCCGCTATTGGGGATCAGTTGAATTTGGTAGGCGAACAAGCCGAACAAGTCGTCAACGGTGCGGTTGATGGAGACGAACAGCGCCGTTATGCCCATAAAAGCCGTGACGGCCAGCGTCAGCGTGACCACCGTTAGCATCAAGCGCACTTTCTTCATGCTGATATTGGCGAAGGCTTGGCGCATATTAATCGGAATGGGCAAGCGCTCGATCAGTCGCGCCAAGGGCCCATTGCCATAGTTCGACGCAATGCCAAGATCGGTCATAGCCTCTAAAATTGTGACACGGGTGGCATTAAAAACCGGGATGATTGAGGCCACTGTAGGAACCAACAAGCCCATGGTAATGCCCATGCCAATGCCCAGCGCCGATAGGCGGAAGCTGTCAATATAGGCGTTAGTGAACTCGCCAATGAGTACTGCAATTTGCCAGCCCGCCGGAATGCCCAACAGCACGCCCGGTATAAGGCCCAAAATGCCATAGCTAACGGCCATGCCACCATACATGGCGGCGTTGTCTAGGCGCGAGGCCCCCAACGACTTCATCATGCCGATTTGGTTCTTTTGCTCGGTGACAATAGTATTGATCACGTTGGTCACCAAAAAGCCTGCCACCACCACCGCCACCAGTGCCAATATGCTAATCACCGATACAAACTGTTGGCTGGTGGTGATAATTTGGTTGTTGGCGGGGTCGTCGGTGATCACGAAGAAGGTGTTATAGCCTGTCTCGGCCGAGATCAATTCTTCAAAGCCCAACACGTTGTCGTCGGCCAGTTGAAACGTATCGAAGCGCAAATTGATGGCCGAGTAGCCAACAAAGCCGCTAATGCGCTCGGCATCGGGTTGTTGGGCATAAAAAGCGCGGTTTTGTAAGACTTGAATGCCGCCAATGCCAAATCCTTGATAGGGATGGAATACCAAGCCGGTGATCGTCCATTCTTCTTCGGGGATAATGGGGTTGCCTTCGGCATCAGTGCCGCCGGCCTCGGCTAAAATCCGTATGATTACGGAATCGCCGACTTTAAGATCAAATTTTTCGGCTACCCGAAACTCGATCACCAATTCGTTTTGCCCGGCCACCGGCCAGCGCCCATCATCGGTTTCTAACAACCGCATTGGCTCTAGGGTGATGTCTTGCAAATCTTCAGAATAGGTGAAGATATAGTCGTCGCGGAACCGCTCGTCTTCTTGCAAGCGCCACGACATCGGAATAATGGCCTCACCTTGTACGACCGTGGGCGTGGGCAAATCTGGGTAGGTTGCAGGATCAGGGTTGCGGATGGGGTCAAACACTTCCGCGCCCGCCAGCTCATCGGGTGTCGAGTTGGGGTCAGCGATAAGATAATAGCGGTTCATCGGCAGCACGTCTTCGTCAATATCTTCGCGCAATTGCCGAATGAGAATGTCGCCAGCCGAAATGAGCGTCACTACACCAAAAACACCGATCATGATGCTGGACGAAACCAACGCCGTCCGCGCCTTACGCGCCCAAATATCCCGCAAAATCTTACGGATACGGGTTTTGATCATTGTGTATACCCCCCTTTGGGTATGTGGTCGAAACTAGAACATTTGTGTTTTTTGCGCTTAATTATACTAGCACCAATTACGTATTGGGGCCGTTGTAAGTTTCTACCAAATTGAGGTGGTTTTCCAGATAATTCGGCCCCAAACAGCCGAACCCCCCAATTTTGAGGGGTCTCTGGCTGCTGACGATGCCGCGGTTTTATCGCGCTGGCATTAGGCAGTGGTGGGGACGGGGGCGGCAACGGGGGCCGCCGGCAGCGAGTCGGGCATGGTGGCTTCTAGGTTGCGGACAGTAGGGCGCAACAAAATAACGGCCATAAACAGCGTCATCAGCACGCCGTTTAAGACGATCATCAGGCGCATTCCGGCCCCAGCGCCGTCGCCCACCAACCACGCCACCCGATCCCAGCCCGCTTGGCCCACGGCTGGTTCGAAAACCTGATCGGCAAGTGGGCCGGCCAGCAGCGCCGCGATAGGCTGAATGAGCATGGCAATTTGGATGATGGTTGCAATCACGCGCCCTTGAATATCGGGGGGCACTTTTTGTTGCACAATGCTGGTCACCATGCTGTTAACCACCGGAATCTGCACCACAAACGCAAACAAGGCCGCTGCAAACAAAACGGGCGAGTTGACGATGCCCATCAAAGCCAAAAACAAGCCCTCTAGTGACAGCGAAATAACCACCACGCGCATACGCGGACGGACGCGCTGCCAAAACCCAATAGACAACGCGCCCACAATGCCGCCAGCGGCCCCAATGCCCTGTATCAGGCCGGTTAGGGCGGTGTCGTTGTTGCTTATAATAAGCAGATAGGGCGTGAACAAAACGGTAGAAAGCAGAATGAAGAAATTGGCCAACATGGCCGCCACCGTAAACTGAAAAATAGGCTGGTGCTTCCACAACCACCGAAAGCCGAAGCTCAGTTGAGAAAGCATTTTTTCGGTGGGTGCGTCGGGGGTGGTGCGCGGCGGCGTGGGGATATTGGCGCTGAAGATGACGATCATGGCCAGCGAAAAGCTGAGTAGGTCTATGAAGATGATGCCGCCCAAGCCCACCGCACCATAGACCACGCCCGCCAAAATAAGCGAAAACACCTGCGAGACCGCGCCACTTAGTTGCAACAGGCCGTTGGCCATGTCGCGCTTTTCATCGGGAACCATTAGCGTAATCGAAGCCATGAAAGCCGGACTTTGCAACGCGCCGAACATGCGTTGAACAAAGGTGATGCCAAATACCAGCCACAGCGCCAAACCATCGAACAGAAACGCGCCTAACAGTGCCGCCGTACACAGGGCTTGCCCAATGTCAGAGAGTACCAAGATCATGCGCCGATCATAGCGGTCGGCCCATACGCCGGCCACACCCGTCACCAGAATATTGGCCAAATAACCAAAAAACGTGACACCAGCCAACGGCGTGACATCACCTGTATCGAGGAACAGATAGACGGCGATGCCATAGGCTGTCATTTGGCTGCCGATCATGGAAAGGGTTTGGGTAACAAGGATGAAGTAAAAGCTGCGGATGGTTGTTTGCATGAAAAATTCACCCCTCTTTTTGAGAATATGCACTAGATATAGCATATCAATCAATAATTTTCAATGCAAAATTAAAAAAATTGAGTCTGCTTGAATATTCTTATTTTAGTGCGCTTCAATACGAGGGCCGGTGGGGCAGGGATAATTGCAAGCCTAGAAAGAATGTCCTATCATTAAAGTGTCGCTAACAAGTGGGAAGGAATACATCGGGATGTTTGATCCGGATCAGATTCGGCGGGTGTTGATGGATCAACATGGGTTACAAGTTACGTTACGAAACGATGGTGTTTCGATATTTTTGTTTCGCAATTTTGCACGCTCCACCATCGAAGCGTATGTGGCCTATTTACACGCTGCGGCGGGCTATATTAAGCCCGATAGTCGCAATTTATTTGATTTGCGTCAAGCGGGGATGCCCAGCCAATATTTATGGGAACTGAGCGCGACGCTCTATGCTGGCATTGATGTTCCTGAGACCGTGAAAAATGCTGTATTGCTTAGCGGTGTGGGGACGCACAACACCATCATGCGCCAAGTAATGCGGCGCTTGATGACTGTAGGCACAAACCGAGTGTTTTTTAACGAGCGCGACGCGCTGGTGTGGCTGAACGAGGGCCACGAAACCGACTAGCTTATGTTTTAACGAAAACAAGAGGAGTGATGAAATGCGATATATTGCGCGTGGTGTGGTGCTGATGGGGTTGGCGTGGATGCTGTGGGGCGTGCTGCCCAGCCACGCCCAAGGCTTGCCGCGTACCCTTAGCACTGACGATGGCCGTTTGCGGATTGATGTACGCGAGAGCTATGTTGGCTTCGACAACACCAGCGATCCCCAAGTGCCATTGTTGTCAACTCAATTATTTTGGGGCGAAGACCAAACGGCAATCAATAGTCGGGTGGAGCTGGCACGCGGCAGCATAACCGCTATTTTGGGATATAACAGCAGCGTTGAAGGCATTGGGGGGGTAGCGGGCATTATTGAACCGACCGCCTATCAAGCCCAATTTGGTAGTGCGCCCGATGCTGAAACCATTATCAGGTTTGTTAGCGACGTGGCCGAAGAATTTGGCGCGGGCATTATTGAAGGCGATGCTTATGTATTGAATAATGGCAACCCTGCTTATGATATGATTGTGAATGCGTCGGCAGTAAACGGTGAAATCGCTTATATCTTGTTGGTGGACGCGCCGGAAGGGGTGGTTTTTGTGCGATCCTCGGCCACGCTGGCCGCCATTAGCGAACCTGAAATTGCTGAACTGGTGGTGCTGATCGCTCAATCGGTAGATGTAACGGTGGATGATATGCTGTTGTTTAACGATCAAATCATCACCGCGGCAAACCAGAGTGTGTCGCTGAGTGTGCCCAATACATGGCAAACGGGGTACGTTATTGATGCTAACTTTAGTGTCTTGTTTGCCGCCGAGTCTGCGGCCGCCCTTGAAACCTTTTATGTCAATTATACGGGCGATGGCGACTTGGTGCCCAGCGCTGGACGCGGTATTGTGGTCAGCTCAACGCCTTATGAGCAGTTTTTTGGCAATTCCACGCAGGTCTTTTTAGAGAATGAACTATATGAACTAACCGTTCAATTTTTAGATGTCTATATTCAAAGTGGCCGTATTCTTGTCGAAGATGTGCAGACGTTTGTGACCCAAGACCGCGCCGACGGGGCCTACTTTGCCGTCACTTATGAAAACGGCGAAACTGCATGGGTGATGCTGGTGGGCGATAATGCAATGCGCGTATTGTTGTTTGTGCAGGCCAGTGCCCCC
>CAZLPC010000182.1:0-6624 GCA_964561305.1 uncultured Anaerolineae bacterium | reverse complement strand
GCTGGTGCTGCTGCCCGTGGGTAGCGTCCGCACCAAGTTGGGCACAGTCACGACTTGCAAAATAACAATGCCACTGCTGCCCTCGCAATAGGTGGCACGCAGAGGCGCACTTTGTACACTACAATCAAGGGCGCACGGCGCGCCAGTAACTGCGGATCCACAAGTTTCAAACGCCGATGAATCGCGGTAATAGCTAATGGCGGGCTCGTTACTGATATGCTCGACTTCCGTCACGCCCGCCGGTGTATTTTGCAAAATCTTAATGCCTTGATCGCTGGCGGCGGTGTAAAACAAGATGGTTTCGGGGTTCCAGAAGCGCCACACATAGGGCGGGCCATATTGGTTTGGATGCCACGGATACAGCCGCATCATGCCTTCGGCAGTGGTCAGATAGAGCCACTGGGTGCCAAAGTTTTGGCTACGGATTGCGCCGAACATATCATCAAGTTGGCGCGTGGCCCAAATTTGGCGGCGCATCCGGTCGGTTAGGCCCGCATCGTTGATGAGGCTGTTCACATAGACATTAGAGACATTGATCACCTCGGGCGAGGGCACGCGCCCAATTTGGTCGGCAGTGATGATGCGGCGCGACGGATCGCCACTGATGATCGTAAAACCCAAGCCCTCAAAATCTTGGCGCGTCAACAAATTAGGAATGTCGGCGCGGCTTATTTGGCGCAGGTCGGCGCTGGTGGGCGTGTCCTCGACTACTGTAAAGCCATAGGCGGCCCACTCGTCTTCGCTAAGGGGCGAACCCAGCCGCGTGGCATAAATTTCAAGGTTTTCAATATCGGCCTCAATCACCGTAAAGCGCAAGGCTTCCCATCCATCACGGTCTAAGTCCCGATAAAAATTATCAAGGCCATATACGCCAATGGCATCGGGGCCATAGTTGGCAAGGCCGCTGTCTAGCAAAACCGTCGCCCGTTCGGGGTTGTCTTGGGCGGCCACGGCCAAATTGGTCACCTCGTCTACCAACAACTCGCGCGAGCGCGTGGCCGATACACTGGTTGTAATTTCAAATTGTCTAAATTGCTCGTTAATGGTTTGGGCATTGGCTTGGACGCGCTTTTGCAGTTGTTCGCGCTGGGTGTCTTCGACCTCGGCGCTGGTGGTGCGGATGGCGTTAAACGACACCAACCCTAACGGAACCGCGCTGGTGATGAGCAATGCCAAAAAGATGATCCAAAAAATTGAGATTCGTCTTAACATGTGGGTCCTCCCCAAAATTTTTTATGCAAATGATGCTGGCCCTATACCAACATCAGTTTGGCGTTTACTTCAATCGCCAGCGCATCTTGCTCTAGTTTAGTTTTCAATTGTTCTACAAAGGCCAACACCTTGCTCAGGTGGCGATCCATGTCGGCTTTGGTCACATAGGTTTTTACCACGTTCAAAATTTCAGGCTCGCCGCCGTCTTCGGGCGCTTGGCCTTCGGCGGTGGTGGCGGTGGCCCCGCCAAATATACCACCCAAGAACGCCAGCGTTTCCTGAACTACGGCATTGGTCTCGGTTTGGGGCAAATAAATGCCAATTTGATTAGTGCGCCCCAACCTATCCGCCAGCAGGTCGGTCACTTTGCTAATGCGGGCCGGCAAGTCGGCGGGGTGTTGGGCTTGCCCAATGACAAAGGGCGCATCTACATGCGGGATCAAGAAATCTACGCGCATGGGCACAGTCATGGTGTCAGAGTCGGGGTCGGTGTGGTTGGCCACCAAATAGAGGTTGGTTTTTTCGGGGTGCATCACCCCGCGCAAATCTTCTACCAAGCGCGACAACTCGCCAATAGAGGCCGGATCGGGGTTAAACACCACAATCAGTTGGCTGGCTTTTTCTAGCATATACATCACCGACTCATCAATGACGCTGGGCAGGCGGATCACAATCGAGGGATAATCGCGCAGCAAGCTATCCATCACCAGCGTGGTTTTGACAGGGGCGGGCAGCCCGACTGCGGTGGGGATGATGGCGACATCAAATTTGCCGCGCTGGGGATGATAATTCATGTCGGGCGCATCGGCCAGCGCAAATTGGGCCTTCAACTCGGCCACACTAGGATGCTCGGTATAAACCGCTTTGCCCTGTGTCACATGCGACAACGTCATAGCCAGCGCCGCGCCCAGTGTGGTTGCGCCGCTGTTTTGCCCCACCCCAAACACCAGCGCCAACTTATTGTTTTTGTTGGTGTGGATCAGGCGCTCGCTGGTGGTTTGCAACCGCTCAAGGATCAGCCGCGCCAATGCCAGCGCCGCGTGGCGGTCGCCGTGCAAAAACTCGCGCATGGCGGCCGGGCGCATGGCCAACACGTCCACTTCGCTCAGGGCGGTGGCGGTGGTGTCGGCCACCAAGCCATGCTCTAGCAGCACCGTTATCTCGCCTACCATGTCGCCTTGCTTCAAATACGCCAAAATTTGGGCATCTTGCTTGCTGCCGGGCAACAAGCGCGTTACGCCCACAATGCCATTTTTCACAAAAATCACGTCTTGGTCGGTGTCACCCTGCCATGCAATCACCTCGTTGCGCCGATAGTGCTTGGCGGTCATGTGGTTGGCCAAATCGGCGAGGCGTTCTTGGCTAAGGTGGCCAAAAAGGGGAATTTGGCGCAGAAAAATGGTGTTGTCAAGGTCTACGGCGTTCCAAATATCGCTGGGCACACCGCGCCCACTGCGCGTGACGCGGCCCCCAAACACCACCCGATAGAACAGCTGGCCCTCAATGAGTGCCTCTTTTAAGTAGCCGGCCTGCTTCAGTTCATCTACCACCGCCGTCACCGCCACCTCATCGCGCTTCAGGGCGGCGGCCAGTTCGGGGAGGGTGGCTTGTTTGCGGCGCGACAGCCAGTTGATGGCATCGCGCAGCGCGGGGGGCATAGCCAACAAATCTAGCGGGTTGAGGCCCCCTGCCCCACCCGACGCTTCTGGTGGGCTTTCGCCAGTGGATGTTTTGCGCTTGCGCACACCATCCAACAACCCACCCAATAAATCATCCGACATGAGCCTAGTCCTCTTCTGAGTGCAACAGGTCTTCGGCAATTTCGGCAACAGTGCGCGACCACTCGTGGTCGGGACGCACCCCAATAAACACATGATTGCTGGCGTTGCCCGCTACTTCGTGGTCTAGGGGCAACACACCCGCCACCTTCGCGTCATAGGTGCGCCCTATCTCTATCTTCATTTGTTCAAAGTCATATTTGCGCAGGGCTTTGTTGACCACCAGCCGCAGTTTTGGCACTTCGAGCTTGCGGGCCACATCTACTGTGACGGCTGTCCCTTGAAAGTCTTGGCTGTCGGGGCGCAAAATAATCACCAAGCCCGCCGAAATCGCAATGGAAAGCAGCGTTTCTTCGTTTAGGCCGGGGTGCGTATCCACAAACAAGTAATCCAGTTCTAGCTCGTCAATTAGGCTCTGGAAGCCCTCGTTTAGAAGCCCCACATCATAGCTTTCGCGCAGAATGCGCGCAATTTCGCCAGTACGAATGCTCGACGGAATCAGCCACAGCTTCAGCCCGTCCAAATACTCGCGCCCAGCTTGCTGGCCTGCCGTCGCCGATAGATCATAGGCCGTATCATGAATATCAGCCTTGCCCCACAAATAGTCATTGAGCGTTTTGGTAATGCTGTTTTCATCGAACCCAAACAACACATGAATGCCGGGTGACTGAATATCGGTATCCACAATGCCAACACGATACCCTTGCATGGCGACATAAGTTGATAGATTGGCTGTTAAGTTAGATTTGCCCGTACCACCACGAAACGAGTGCACCGAAATAATGTCGCCCATGGGCTTTTATCTCTCCTCAAATAGGTCTCTGCATATTGATACATCGCTATGCTACTTTTGGTCGAAATCTTACCGCCAAATGGGGTTGTTGTCCATCAAGTGAGCGATGTTGCTGTCAAATAGGCTTAGTATAGCGCGATTAGATTTGAGTTGCCAGTTATGAAGTCATAGGGTAACGTATCCGTGTCGGTGGAAATCAGAAAAGCCAATTCATTTTGGACGACCACATCGGGTCGCCCGCATGGCCGCGCCATTGTAGGGGGCGATGCCTGCGTGCTCGCCCATGTTTCTCGTCATTTACACCGAATAGCATACATAACCCAGTCATAGCGCGTTAAAACTTATCTTGACAAGATGGGCTGGCGTGGTGATAGGCATTGTTTGCTGAGTGTCGCAAATGCGCTATAAACGCGGTTGCGGTCTGCCGTCGCACTTATGAATTTTAATAAATGAAAATAGGTTATCCCTTTTGCGCGGTAAGGTAGCCCACAGGTTTTAGCTGCGGGCGGGCCGCCTAAGACAAGGCAATCTGAAGCACTTGGGCGATGACTTTTTCGAGTTCAGTGTTGGTGTTAATCTCGTAGTCGGCGGCCTTCCGCAGCAATGGCTCTACGGTCTCTACTAGCTCTAAAACGCGCGTCAACTCGTCCGCAGTTTTGCCATAAGGGTTGTTTGTCCGTGCCAAAAGGCGCTCCGAGATAACGGCGGTGGGCGCACTTAGTAGGATAACGTGATCAAAATAGTGCATGAATTTGCCCATATTGGGCGAGCAGCCGCCAATAAACAATAAATCAGGGCCCTCAGCTGATAACAGCGCTTCCATTCGATCTTCATCCCAAACCCAATCACGGTTGGCTTCAACGGGCTGGCCGGCTATGTCCGCATCATCTGTCACCGGAACCCATTTTGAGAATCCTTCATAATCAGCATCAATCGCTTTATAGCCTTGTGCAGCCAACGTATGGATGACAGTTGACTTGCCTGTGCCAGACATGCCCGTTAAGAGTATGTTTTTCATCGTTAATCACCTTTTCAATATCGTTTTTGGTGAACTGGCCGCGCTACAAGCGGCCTTTCCTGACAACTGATGACTCACGATCATTCGTTGCCGATGGGTTCATCTTCGGCGGTCGAGTCGGTTTGCGATTGATCGTTGCCGCGTGGGCGGCCCGGCTGGGGCCAGTTGTTCTTAAAATCGTCGAGTTGATCGCGGGTGAAATAGATGCCACGCACCACCTTGCCCTTTAGCTTGCCGCTGTTGTGATGATGGTGCAAAATGGCGCGGGGCGTTGTGCCCAAATAGGCGGCGGCCTCGTCTACGCTAAACAACGACGGCAGTTCTTGTTGCTCGGTCAGCATCAAAAAGCGCGACATGGCGCTATAGAGGCTTTCGGCGGTGGCGGCGCTGATGTCGGCACTTAAACGCCCGTCATCATCCAGCGCCAATCCCTCCGCTTCTGCGATCACGTCGGCCCACGCGGGGCCATGCCATGCCGCCCGTTCAAAGCGCTGCAACATCTCGTACACGGCGGGGTTGGCTTGGCGCTGGGACGGCGTGGGGTGTAGCGCATCCAAAATGCGCTTGATTTGGTCGGCGGTGTGTTGCGTCGACATCATCTATTGCCCTGTTCCATTGGCGACACATCGCCAATAATATTGTATTTGAAAATACAGTATATCACGGTTTTGCAGATGTGTTAACCTGTTGTTGGTTTTGATTGCACGAATAGCACAAAGGCTGATCGTTGGCGGTGGCATCGGGCATATCGCTGCGATCGGCCGCCCGCCCACACGCCCCACAAATATAGAACTCGGCCTGAAAACACGTCGCGCAATAGGCTTCATAATCGGGGCAATAGTGTACTTGTTCGCCATCAATGCGTTTTTCACACATCAAACAATTAAAATACTCGGGCCAGCCAAAGTCATAGCTCGTTATGCCGACGGGGTTGGGTGCAATGACATAGCCCACCCCACCGTTAATAAACAGCGTGTTGTCGGTACTGCTGTTGTTGGTCAAATAAATGCGCGTATAGCGTAGACCCTGCCATTGGGCAAACATGCGGCTGATGATGAGCGTGGGGTTGCCATTAAAGCCATAGCCGTTCCAGATCACCCAAAAATCGCCCGTGTTATATAGCCACGCCCGCCCTATGCCGCCGCCGTCTTCTTTGAAGAAGCAGATCGCATAGCCGCCGTTATCGGTGATCATGTCTTTGGCGGCGGCACGCACGCTCCAATAGCACGATCCATCGTCGCCAAAGTCGCCATCTTGCCACTCAATTTTGTCTACAATTTGAAAGCGATAGGTGACCGCCACCGACGAATGCTCGCGGGCCAAGTTGCCGATGGCGCTAATCACATCATCGGGCAATTTAATGCCAAAGGTCTCAAAATAATATTTGCTGACGCGCTTAGTAAATTTGCCGTCGGTCGTCACCCACAAAAATTCAAAATCGGGGGGCAACGGCGGCATATATTTACGCTCGCCCATCCACGGTTGTTCTTTATAGCTGGTTAGCAAGTTGTTGATCAGGCGCACCCCCTCATCTGCGATTACGTCGGGAGCAGTATAGAGCATCAACTCGTTCAATTTCATGATGGCTTGGCTTTTCTGTTGTCAGGGAACGCACTAGCAAGCCATAGTATAGGATAGGTTGGGTGCAAATCCTACCCCCCAAAACGGGTAGATTCAATAGATCATCATTTGTATTTGGGCTGGCACATCAGCGCAGCCCCGCACCACGAAAATCGCATGGCCACGCTATTCTGTAGGGTCAACCCTATGTGGTTTCAGGCATTAAGTTAAGGAAATTGGCCAAAAAAAAGACATGGTATTCT
>CAZLPC010000181.1:0-6673 GCA_964561305.1 uncultured Anaerolineae bacterium | reverse complement strand
ACCCGGCGACGCGCTTGATTTGGGGCCCTATACCATGCGCTATAACCAATTCTCGATCAACGAAGCAGAAGATCGGCGCACCATGTATATTGCCGATGTCACGGTGTTAAAAGGCAATGATATAGTGAACACATTGCGCCCGCGCCGCGATATTTTTGAGTCGGGTTCTCCGATGTCTATTGCTGGCGTGCATAGCACTGTCAATGCAGATTTTTATGTGTTATTGGCGTTTTGGGAAGGCAACAACATTACGTTCCGTGCCTATTATAACCCCCTGATTAGCATGGTTTGGATGGGATCGCTGTTGTTGGTGGTCGGCACAGTTATAGCCTCTTGGCCAGAGCGCGCCCGCAAACCCGTTGCCTATGCCCGTCGTGTGCCCAGCGTGGCTTATACGCCTGCAGGAGACTAGCCATGTGGTATCGTATTATGATGCTGATTAGCATTATCGGTGTGGTGGGCTTTTCAGCGAGTATTGCCCACGCCCAAGGTGGGCCTGACAAATATCCAGAAGATGTTGATCCAACTGATGTCTATCGTATCGCCCGCCAATTGTATTGTGATGTGTGTGCGGGCGTGCCGCTTGCCGACTGTCCCAGTAGTCAATGCCAAGTGTGGCGCGAGGAAATCGCTATGTTGCTCTCGGAAGGCAAAACCCAAGACGATATTCGAGAACATTTTGCCGACCGCTATGGCGAGCAAGTGTCGGGTGTGCCCCTCGATCAAAATGATCGCTTGCTGGTGTTTCTGATTCCATTAGGGATCAGCTTGCTGGCAGTGGGGCTGGTTGGTTGGCGTATTTATTTGTGGCGCGATACCAACACCAACCGCGCCCTGCAATCCGCCCGCAGTGCAGGCACACGCCCAGAATTTGCCCGACCTGTGCCCGATAATGTTGATCCGCTTTATATTGAACGAGTTTTAGCAGATTTGGAGGCACTGCGACGATGACCTATTCTACCGAGTCTTATGCTGACGATCTTTATGCGGTTGAAAAAACTGCTTCTACTTCCTCAACCAAACGCACGATTACGCCCTTTGGGGTGGTCATTATGCTAGCTGTAATTGGGCTGGTGAGTGTTGTGGCTTATGGAGTCTATCGCTCTCAACAAGACACTCTTAGCGCAGGCATAGCTCCCAATTTCACATTGGTTATCTATGATGATGCCAATATCGCCTATCAAGACACAAATACCCAGATGCGCCTTGCGGATCAAGAAATTCGCCTTTCAGACTTTGAAGGTGTGGTGGTTATCAATGTGTGGCAAAGCAACTGTCCACCTTGCCATGAAGAAGCCGAAATGTTAGAGCGTGTTTTTCGGGATTATGAGCGTGCAGGCGTAATGTTTATTGGTGTCAATGCCAAAGACCCAGATCGGCTGGCCTACAGTTATTTGGCTCAATACAATATTACCTATCCCAATGGTCTAGATCGTGGGGATCGTATTCAAACTGCCTATCGCACTACAGGCTATCCAGAGACATTCATCATTGATGCCGATGGCCAAATTACAAAGCATTTTGCGGGGCCGGTTACAGAAGCCAACTTACGCGCCGAAATTGAAAAGGCAATGAGAACGAGCGAAGCTACATGACCGCTTTTATGCTGATTATGGGCGTTACAGTGGGGTTGGTTGTACTCTATGCAGGCTTTATGCCAATGGTGCTAGAGCGCCAATATGCGCGCGCCAAGCAAACCCACTATGCACACGCCACCCATAATCTACAAGCCCAATATGAATTGCTCTTAGAGAGCATTCTTGATTTAGACCTAGATTATGACATGGGCAAATTATCGGATGATATTTATGCCGAACAACGTAAAATGTTGTTGGGACGCAGTGTGTATATATTGAAAAAACTTGATTCAGTTATAGCCCCGCAAGACGATATTGAAGCCCAAATTGAGGCATTGGTGGCCGCACAACGCCATCAAAATGCGAAACCTGATACTGATATTGATGTTGATGTTGATGCACAAATTGAGGCTGAAATTGCGGCCCAACGTGCGAAGGTGGCTCTATAGCTGATGCGCTGGATACTTTGGTTTTTGATCGTCATAGGTTGGATGTGGCTTTGGCCCGCCACCGCCCCCAGCCATGCCCAACAAGCAGAGTTAATTCGGGTTGAGGGACGTGTAGAGCGCGGCACACCCACCGGCCCGGCTTTGCCCACCAATCTACTCATCGAGTTACGCGCTGTCAATGCTGCCAACGCGACCAGTTTTCAAACCCTAACAGCGTTTGCTAGCGCCGATGGCAGTTTTGTGTTTGAAAATGTTCCCAAGCTGTCCGACAACAATTTCTATATTCTTTATACCACCTATGATGGGATGCGCCAAAACACACAGCCGCTTTTTGCCGATCAAATGAGCTTTGTGGTCTTTTTGGTTTATGCGGTTGTGTCCGAGCCAATTGGGGTAGAAATTGTCAATGGCAGCATTCAAATTGATGAGTTTGCGCAAATTACCGATGGCGGCACAAATTTAGTGGTCGTAATGCAGCTAGAGGTCGTTAATCGGGGCGATTATATTATCTATGATCTTGAAACTGGCACATCGCTGGCCCTAGAGTTGCCCGTGGGTGCCTTTGCCGTAGACGAGGTAACATCAGAACGTACACCCAATTCGCGCTATTTGCGTATTGAAGATGGCACAATTCCGATTGTGCGCGACACCATTCCTTTAATACCGGGCTGGCCGGCCCACACCATCCGCGTGACCTATCTGGTTCCCTATCCTGCGTCGGCTGTGTTCGACCAGCCCTTTCCTGTTAAAGCCGCCAATTTGCGGGTGTGGGTTCCAGCCGAAAATGTCTATATAGATAGCACCATGATCACATTGGTCGAGGAAAGCAAATCGCTTGCGCCTCAACGTCCTTTATACGATGTCTATCAAGCAGAGACCTTACAGCCCAATCAAAGTCTTATTTTTACATTACAAGGTGAGCCGCTGGGTGGCCCACGCCGCTTTAGCACTACACCAAGCACTCGGTCGGATGATGAGGGGCTGCAACAAATTTTGATTATGATGGGTATTGGCTTGCTGATATTATTTGGTGGCGTGGTGTGGTGGGTATTGCGGGCGCGTCATGCGAGCCTTACCGCCGTATTAGAGGAACAGCACCATGATCGAGATTAAAAAGCTGGTCAAGGCGTTTGGCTATTTTCCGGTATTGCGTGGCCTAGATTTGCACATTGAAGCGGGTCAATTTGTGGCGTTGCTAGGGCCTAACGGATCAGGCAAAACGACATTGCTCCGCATTTTAGGCGGATTAAGCAAGCCAACATCCGGTACTGTTACGATTGGCGGGTGGTCAATTCCAGATGAACTAGCAGCCGTTCGTCAACAACTCGGCATTGTCAGCCACCAAACCCTGCTCTATGACACCCTGACCGCAGAAGAAAATCTGCTGTTTTTTGCCCGCCTCTACAATATTCCTAAAGAGGCACGCATGGATCGGGTGCAAGCGATGTTGGCGCGGGTGGGTTTGGCCCCACGCGCCACAGATGTGGTGCAGACATTTTCGCGGGGAATGCAACAACGCTTGGCCATTGCGCGGGCCTTGCTGCCTAATCCAGCTATTTTGCTATTAGACGAGCCATATACGGGCTTGGATCAAAGCGCAGCAGCACTTCTTGATACCTTGCTGAATGAAGTCGCTGGCATTGGCAATGGTGGACGCACTGCCATTATGACCACCCACGATTTACGCCGCGCCCATGCCTTAACAACACACATTGCCATCTTGCAACGGGGCAAGGTTGGGCATTTTGGCCCCACCGCCGCCCTTCATATAACCGATTTACCCACACTCTACGCCGATACGGTTGAAGCGAAACCCGTCGCATGAAAAAAATAGCATTTGTAACACCCTATTGGCGCGTGGTGGGGGCGGTTTTGTGGAAAGATTTGCGCGCCGAAGCGCGTGGACGCGAGTTGGTTACGTCTATGTTGTTGTTTTCGGCTATCTCGGTACTCATTTTTTCGTTTGCACTAGAGCTAAACGCCCAAGTCCAAACCGAAACAGTGGGAGGGGTATTGTGGGTAACAGTAGCCTATGCTGGCACATTGGGGCTGGGTCGTTCGTTGGCCGCCGAAAAAGATAAAGGCAGCCTTGATGCGTTATTGATTGCACCAGTTGCCCGCAGCGCCATATTTTTTGGCAAAATGTTAGGCAATTTGATATTTACATTGGCGGTGGCTGTCTTTATGACCTTTATATTGACCATATTATTTAACATCAATCTCTTTTTGCCGATGTTATGGTTAGTTTTGCTGTTGGGCTGTTTGGGTTTTGCTGCAACAGGAACAATGATCGCTAGCATGAGTGTTTACGCCCGTTCTCGCGAGACGTTGCTGCCAATTTTGCTGCTGCCCATCGTTTTGCCAGTGATCATTAGCTCTACCCGCGCCAGCATCGCCATCATAACCCAGCTAAAAACCGAAGATTGGTTGCCTTGGTTGCAATTACTGGCATTTGTAGATGGTGTTTTCATTGTTTTGGCTTATCTGTTGTATGGTTATATTGTGGAGGAATGAACATCATGGAACTTTCAGAACGACGTGAAGGGCAGGCAGTTGGCCCGTCACTTACCCTTGACTATAGCCTCATGCGCCAACGCCTGCTAATCGGGCTAACCTACTTTAGCGCAATATTGACGTTGCTTTCGGCACTCATCATTTTCGCCTATGCTCGTCCAGAAGCCATTCAAGGCAACGCCCAAAAGCTATTTTATGTACATTTAGGGTCGTTTTTTGGGTCATTTATCTTATTTGGGGCCGCTGTAGTTGCTGGCATGCAATATTTACGGCTGCGCCAAAATCGCTGGGACACATTGGGTTATGCTGCTATTGAAGTTGGGCTGGTTTTTTCTTTGGTGAACATTGTAACTGGTGCAGTTTGGGCGCGTCCTATCTGGGGCCAATGGTGGACATGGGACCCACGTCTGACAACCATTACGGTCATGTGGCTGACGTATGCGGCTTATATGATGTTGCGGGCTGGGATAGAAGACCCCGAACGGCGGCGACGCTTTGCTGCCGTGTATGGCATTCTTGCCTTCACCAGCGTAATCTTGACCGTTATTATTATTCGGGTACGCCCCGATACCATTCACCCGGTGGCAGTCGGCCCGTCGTTGGCCAATGATAGCGTAGAAGGTGACTTTGACATGGCCCCCCGAGTGGTGCAGACGCTGTTGTTCACCATCTTCAGTTCAATCATTTTGGCTGTCACGCTAACATGGCATCGCATCCGCCTTGAGAATCGGGCCGAACAACTAGAGGCCCGTAAAGCCACGCTTTTGATGAAAGAGGTCTAATGATGCCTAAATTTACCGACTATATGATTTTGGGATACGTGTTATCGGCAGTGATATATGGCGGGTTAATTTTTAGCATCTGGTGGCGGCATCGGGCGCTGGATAAAACCGAAAAACTACTGGATAAACTCGAAAACGAGTAGGACTGCCCTACCCAAAAAATGCCGAAGTCTTAAATCTTCGGCATTTTTCTTGAGTGAAACGATTGATTTGGCTATACTCTCATGAGAGTATTTTTTAACGTAACACCAACTTCAATTATATTCAGAAGGATCAACTGTCGGTGACACCCGCCACAACCTTTGTACCCGCCTTGCTACGCGACCAATCTTTGGCGCGACGATTTTTGACACCTAATCATATTGAACAGATGCAAGTCTTGGTGGCGCGACTTCGCATCGAAAACGATGTGTTAGCAGTGATTCAAGACATCAACGATCCTTCTGTGAACACCGTCGTTCTTAACACGCTTTATACCACCATTGGCGAAATGGCGGCCTCGGCAGGTGGCTTTACTACCCATCTTGACGAACAAACGGTTACGGTTATGTTTGTATTGCCCGGCGACTCGCAGGCAGGTATGGTCTATCAGGCATTAGCCTTGCTAGAGCAACTGCTGGCAGCTATCAGCACCAAGAGCATTCCGGGCTATCCCGGCATTCGTTGGGCATTGTCGGCAGGGGTTAGCAGTGGCACATTGTCGGTGGCTTCGCCCTATCATGAGCCAATTGAACGGCGCGTCTTAATTTATGGTGGTGCAATCTTTCATCAAGCCGATGAAGCGCTGGCGCTGTCATCGGCGGGCAAAATTGTGGCTCATCGAGATGTTTTGCGCCGTTTAGGTAGCCCACCGAATGGCAATTGGATAGAAGCGCAGTATTTTTCGCCCACTGACAGCTTTACTAAAAGCCCCGTGGCCCAGGTCATCAAAGACTTTAAGCCGCTGGCCAAGCGCCAAACAGCCCCCGATTTGCCACGCCGCCAAATGCTAACATGGGTTGATCATGCGTTGGCATCCCAACCAGATCGGTTTTTGCGTGGAGTTTTGACCGAGCGCATGATTGTGCTCAATATTCGGCTACAAGCTGTGCAGCTGCTCAATATTGAGGATGCTGATCGGTGGCAACATGTGATAGAGCGTGTGTTGGGAACAGCCGAACGCTATGGCGCAATGCTGGTACATTTGCAAGACAACTATTTGCAATTTGCTTTTATGGATGATGCGCCCCTGAGTCGGACCGCGCCGCGAGCTGTCAGTTGTGCCTTGTCATTGAAACGTGCCTTGCAAGCCCTTGACATTGACTCGCGCATGAGTCTTGCGGCGGGGCGGGGCTATATTGGCATGGTAGGA